>NZ_WTKZ01000068.1:0-20598 GCF_011378805.1 Pseudoalteromonas sp. Z9A6 | reverse complement strand
CGCGGGGTAAACCCGCTGCTACGATATTGCGTAGTCGCGATTTTATATCCCACATATGTTTTTCGGTTGGGAGGTTTTTTGCATAATAGTCGCGGTGTAAACCCGCTGCTACGATATTGCGTAGTTGCGATTTTACATCGCGCATTGTGTTTTACGTTTAGTTGATTGCTTGGCTAATGGTCGCGGGGTAAACCCGCTGCTACGATATTGCGTAGTCGCAGTTTTATATCGCGCATTGTGATTTACTTTTATCCTGTTGTTAATTTCTTTAATAAATTCAACTAGAGTTAACACTCTATTTTTCTGGTCAGACCAATTGTTTTCATCCTATTAACGTTATAACCATTTTTGTAAATTGCGCATTGTTTAATCTTTGTTCAAAATGCGTTACGCTACTTTAATTGCTCAAATTACCTGTAAATTGACAGCTAATAAGGTTTTTGATACCGTATTGAAAATTTTTGGTATGACCAATTTACCTTTTGGGTAAATCATACTACTCAAAGCCCCGCTTTATGGGCTCTTGGTATTTATACAACGCGGACGTTGATTCATGTCTTTAAAGATCAAAGCAGCAAAGTTATCTGATGTTATTTTACAGCAACTCGAGAATATGATTCTTGAAGGCTCGTTAGCACCAGGTGAAAAGTTGCCACCAGAGCGTGAACTAGCAAAGCAATTTGAAGTGTCTCGCCCGTCACTGCGTGAGGCAATTCAAAAATTAGAAGCGAAAGGTTTAGTTACGCGTCGCCAAGGTGGCGGCACGTTTGTAAAAAATCAGCTCGAAGAAGGGCTTACTGATCCACTTTTTGATTTGATTAGTAAACACCCTGAGTCGCAGTTTGATTTACTTGAATTTCGTCATGCATTAGAAGGGATTGCTGCTTACTACGCGGCACTACGCGGGACCAGCAACGATTTTAGTAAAGTGAAAGAAAGCTTTGATAAAATTGCCCTCGTTAATGATGATTTACAGCAAAAAGCAAAAGCAATTAATGCATTTCACTTTAGCGTGGCAGAAGCCTCGCATAATGTGGTTTTACTGCATTTAGTAAGAGGCATGAAAGCGCTGCTTGAGCAAAATGTATTGCAAAATTTAACTGTTTTATTAAAAAAGTCAGATATTAGCAGTCAGTTAGCCGAGCACAGGCGTTTATTAATGGATGCCGTTATTGACGGTAATCCAGAACAAGCCCGTTTAGCAAGTAATGCGCACTTAGCGTTTATTGAAGAAGCACTACTTGAAGCAGGCAAAGAACATTCGCGAATTGAACGTAGTTTAAGACGCACTAAACAAAATTAAGTTAGTACATAACTACTTTGAACACACAAATTAAGTAGCTGTGATATTAAATTAACAATATTCGTATTTTAAACATAAGGAAACCTCCATATGTCTGAAGTCAATAAAATTGACGTAGACGCGCTAGAAACACAAGAGTGGTTACAAGCTCTTGAATCAGTTGTGCGCGAAGAAGGTGTTGAACGAGCTCAGTTTTTACTTGAGCAAGTATTAGAGCAAGCCCGTTTAGATGGCGTTGATATGCCAACGGGTATTACCACGAACTACGTTAATACTATTCCTGTAGATCAAGAACCTGCTTACCCGGGTGATGTAAATCTTGAGCGTCGTATTCGTTCAATTATACGTTGGAACGCGATTATGATCGTTCTACGTGCATCTAAAAAAGATCTCGACTTAGGCGGCCATATGGCGTCTTACCAATCATCTGCTGCATTTTATGAAGTGTGTTTTAACCACTTCTTTAAAGCGCCAAATGATGTAGACGGTGGTGACTTAGTTTATTACCAAGGTCATATTTCTCCTGGTATTTATGCACGTGCGTTTGTTGAAGGTCGTTTATCGGCTGCACAGCTAGATAACTTCCGCCAAGAAGTTGATGGTGAAGGCTTACCATCGTACCCACATCCTAAGTTAATGCCTGAATTTTGGCAGTTCCCTACGGTATCAATGGGCTTAGGTCCTATTTCGTCTATTTACCAAGCTCGCTTCTTAAAATACTTAGATGGTCGTGGCTTAAAAGACACTAAAAACCAACGTGTATACGCGTTTTTAGGTGACGGTGAAATGGATGAGCCAGAATCACGCGGTGCTATTTCTTTTGCTGCACGTGAAAAACTAGATAACCTGTGTTACTTAGTTAACTGTAACTTACAGCGTTTAGACGGCCCAGTTATGGGTAACGGTAAAATTATTCAAGAGCTAGAAGGCTTGTTTAAAGGCGCTGGCTGGAACGTAATTAAACTAGTGTGGGGCAGTGGCTGGGATATTCTTCTAGCTAAAGATACAACGGGTAAATTACTACAGTTAATGAACGAAACTGTTGATGGCGATTACCAAACATATAAAGCTAAAGATGGCGCGTACGTACGTGAAAACTTCTTTGGTCGTTACCCAGAAACAGCAGCACTTGTTGCTGACATGACAGATGATGAAATTTTCGCGCTTAAGCGTGGTGGTCATGAGTCATCAAAATTATTTGCTGCATTTAAAAAAGCAGAAGACACTAAAGGCCGTCCAACTGTAATTCTTGCTAAAACTGTAAAAGGTTACGGCATGGGTGAAGCAGCTGAAGGTAAAAACATTGCGCACCAAGTGAAAAAAATGGACATGTCGCATGTTGCACATTTACGTTCACGCCTTGGTCTTGACGATTTAGTATCTGAAGAACAGTTAAAAGAACTTCCTTACCTAGAGCTTGAAGAAGGTTCTCCTGAGTATAAATACCTACATGCTCGTCGTGATGAACTTAAAGGTTATACACCTAAGCGTATACCACGTTTTAGTGAAAAATTAGCGTTGCCAGAAGTAGAAGCATTTAAGCCGCTACTTGAAGAGCAAAAACGTGATATTTCTACCACTATGGGCTTTGTTCGTGCACTTAATATCTTATTAAAAGATAAAGGCATTGGTAAAAACATCGTACCAATTATTGCAGATGAAGCGCGTACATTTGGTATGGAAGGTTTATTCCGTCAAATCGGTATTTACAACCCGCATGGCCAAAACTACACGCCACAGGATCGTGATATTGTTTCTTACTATAAAGAAGCAACTTCAGGTCAAGTATTGCAAGAAGGTATCAATGAGTTAGGTGCTATGTCGTCATGGGTTGCTGCTGCAACATCATACAGCACTAACGATTTACCAATGATCCCATTTTACATTTACTACTCTATGTTTGGTTTCCAACGTGTTGGCGACATGGCATGGATGGCGGGCGATCAACAAGCACGTGGTTTCTTATTAGGTGCTACAGCGGGTCGTACAACGCTAAATGGTGAAGGCTTACAACACGAAGATGGTCACAGCCACATTCTTGCAAACACGGTTCCTAACTGTGTTTCTTATGACCCAACTTACGCGTTTGAAGTTGCTGTTATTGTACAAGACGGTATTCGTCGTATGTACGGTGACGACCAAGAAAATATTTACTACTACCTAACGCTTATGAACGAAAACTACCATCAACCAGCTATGCCAGAAGGCGCTGAAGAAGGTATTCGTAAAGGTATTTACAAGCTTGAAAGTTACGAAGGTAAAAAAGCCAACGTACAGCTATTAAGCTCAGGTACTATTATGACTGAAGTGCGCAAAGCTGCTTCAATCTTAAGCGAAGAATATGGTATTGCATCAGATGTTTACTCAGTAACATCTTTCAATGAGCTAACGCGTGATGGTCAAGATGTTGAGCGTTTCAACATGCTTAATCCTGAAAGTGAGCAAAAAACAGCATTTATCACAAGCGTATTAAACGACTCTGTGACTGTTGCAGCAACGGATTACATGAAAAACTACGCAGAACAAGCGCGTTCATTCATTCCAAGCAGCAACTACAAAGTGTTAGGTACAGATGGTTACGGTCGTTCTGATAGCCGTGAAAACCTACGTCGTCACTTTGAAGTTAACGCAAGCTACGTTGTTGTTGCTACGTTATCTGAACTTGCTAAACGCGGTGAAGTTGAGAAGTCAGTAGTTGTTGAAGCACTTAAAAAGTTCAACATCGACACTAACAAACTTAACCCACTGTACGCATAAGAGGTTTGCAATGAGTATTGAAATTAAAGTACCTGATATTGGTGACGACGAAGTAGAAGTAACCGAAATATTAGTAAGCGTTGGCGATAAAGTAGATGTTGACCAATCATTACTAAATGTTGAAGGCGACAAAGCATCAATGGAAATACCTGCTTCTCAAGCGGGGACTGTAAAAGAGATTAAAGTTAACGTTGGCGACACCGTTACAACAGGCTCTTTAGTATTTTTGTTTGAAGGCGAGAGTGAAGGCACTGATGAGAAAAATACATCAGCCGCTGCTCCAGCTAAATCTGAAGAGGCAGCACCAGCTGCTTCTACAGGTTCTTCAATTAAAGAAGTAACTGTACCAGATATTGGCGATGATGAAGTTGAAGTAACTGAAATCATGGTTGCTGTTGGTGACACCGTTGAAGAAGAGCAATCTATCTTAAACGTGGAAGGCGACAAGGCAGCAATGGAAGTTCCAGCTCCATTTGCCGGTACAGTTAAAGAAATTAAAGTAGCCGCTGGCGACACAGTTAAAACTGGCTCGTTAGTGTTTGTTTTTGAAGTAGCAGGAAGTGAATCTGCAGCACCGGCTAAAGAGTCGGCTCCTGTAGAAGCGCCAGCTGAGAGCTCAACAGCAAGTTCAGCACCAAGCACTAAAGAAGTTAATGTACCTGATATTGGTGGCGATGAAGTTGAAGTAACTGAAATTATGGTTGCCGTTGGCGATGAAGTTTCAGAAGATCAATCAATCTTAAACGTTGAAGGCGACAAAGCTGCAATGGAAGTACCAGCTCCATTTGCAGGTACAGTTAAAGAAATTAAAGTAGCCGCTGGCGATAAAGTATCGACTGGTTCATTAATTTTTGTATTTGAAGTTGCAGGCAGTGCGCCAGCGGCATCTGCACCAGCTGAAAAATCAGCACCTGCAGCAGCGGCTAAAACAGAGTCAGCACCGGCTCAAGCGGCACCTGCAAAAGCAAGTAATGAAAGCTTCACAGAAAACAGCGCGTATGCTCATGCATCACCCGTTGTTCGCCGTTTAGCGCGTGAGTTTGGTATTAACCTAGCCAACGTTAAAGGCACTGGTCGCAAAGCCCGTATAGTTAAAGAAGACGTGCAAAACTACGTTAAAAACTTAGTTAAGCAAGTTGAATCTGGTCAATTATCTGCAGGCAGTAGCGCAGGTGGTAGTGAGCTTGGTCTTATTCCATGGCCTAAAGTAGATTTTGCTAAATTTGGCGAAATTGAAGAGAAAAAACTGTCTCGCATTCAAAAGTTATCAGGTAAAAACTTACACCGTAACTGGGTACAAATCCCACATGTTACACAGTTTGATGAAGCTGATATCACAAGCCTTGAAGTATTCCGTAAAGAGCAAAATGCACTTAGCGAGAAGAAAAAGCTTGGCGTTAAAATCACACCACTTGTGTTTGTGATGAAAGCTGCGGCTAAAGCACTTGCAGACTTCCCAACATTTAACTCTTCATTGTCTAGCGACGGCGAAAGTTTAATTCTTAAGAAGTACATTAACATTGGTGTTGCTGTTGATACGCCAAATGGTTTAGTAGTGCCAGTGTTTAAAGATGTTGATAAAAAAGGCATTATTGAATTATCACGTGAACTAATGGAAGTATCTGTTAAAGCACGTGACGGTAAGCTTACATCGTCTGATATGCAAGGTGGCTGTTTTACTATCTCTAGCCTTGGCGGTATCGGCGGTACGGCATTTACGCCGATTGTTAATGCGCCAGAAGTTGCTATTTTAGGTGTATCTAAATCTGAAATGAAACCTAAATGGAATGGCAAAGAGTTTGAACCAAAACTAATGGTTCCGCTGTCTATGTCATACGACCATAGGGTTATTGACGGAGCATTAGCTGCACGCTTTACTGTGACTCTTGCAAGTTACATGAGCGATATTCGCCAGTTGGTGATGTAACCAGTTTAGTAAAATTGGTATACGCAATAAAATAAATAGAATCAAATCCCAGCCAGTTGTTTTTAGCTGGGATTTTTACCATTTGCAATGATACAATCTTTGTACGAATTGCATCACTTTGTGCGCTGCTCACTCTTTCTGCCTTGCAGAAACATGGCAGTTAAATTTTAGGGCAGTGTCCCGTTCAAACAATTAAGGTAAAAGCATGAGCAACGAATTAAAAACTCAAGTTGTTGTACTAGGCGGTGGTCCTGGTGGTTATTCTGCGGCTTTCCGTGCTGCTGACTTGGGCTTAGAAGTTACATTAGTAGAATCTCGCGAAACATTAGGTGGCGTATGTCTTAATGTTGGTTGTATTCCTTCTAAAGCACTTTTACACGTAGCTAAAGTGATTGATGACGCAGCAGAAATGTCATCTCACGGTGTTACTTTTGGCGCACCAAAAATCGATCTTGACCAAGTTCGTACTTGGAAAGATTCTGTAGTTGGCCAGTTAACTGGTGGACTAGAAGGCATGGCCAAAATGCGTAAAGTGAAAGTTGTATCTGGATACGGCAAATTCACTGGCAGCAATACTTTAGTAGTTGAAGGCGCAGACGGCGCTACAACTATCACGTTTGATAACGCGATTATTGCAGCAGGTTCTAAACCAGTTAACTTACCTTTCATCCCAGAAGATGACCGTGTAATTGATTCAACTGGTGCATTAGAACTTAAAGACGTACCAGAAAAGCTACTTGTACTTGGTGGTGGTATTATCGGTCTTGAAATGGGTACGGTTTACCGTGCGCTAGGTTCTGCAATTGATGTTGTAGAATTTGCTGATCAATTAGTACCAGCAGCTGATAAAGACATTATCAAAATTTACCAAAAATACGTAAGCAAAAAATTCAACGTAATGCTTTCAACTAAAGTTGTTGGTGTTGAAGCTAAAGAAGACGGCTTATACGTAACGTTTGAAGGTAAAAACGCACCAGCAGAACCAGTACGTTACGACAAAGTACTAGTTGCAGTTGGCCGTACTCCAAACGGTAACTTACTTGATGCTGAAAAAGCGGGCGTAAACGTTGATGAGCGTGGCTTTATTAATGTTGATAAGCAATTACGTACTAACGTAAGCCATATTTTTGCAATTGGTGACTTAGTTGGTCAACCTATGCTTGCGCATAAAGCGGTTCATGAAGGTCATGTTGCTGCAGAAGTTATTTCTGGTCAGAAACATTTCTTCGACCCTAAATGTATTCCTTCAATTGCGTACACAGACCCAGAAATCGCTTGGGTAGGTGTTACTGAGAAAGAAGCAAAAGAGCAAGGCTTAAAAGTTGAAACTGCGGTATTCCCGTGGGCAGCATCTGGTCGTGCAATTGCATCTGCTCGTACTGAAGGTTCTACTAAACTTATCTTTGATAAAGAAAGTGGCCGTATAATCGGTGGTGCTATGATCGGTATTAACGCGGGCGAAATGCTTGGCGAAATCGGTTTAGGTATTGAAATGGGTGCTGATGGTGAAGACTTAGCGCTTACAATTCATGCTCACCCAACATTGAATGAATCAATCGGCCTTGCAGCTGAAATTTTTGAAGGTTCAATCACTGATTTACCAAACAAAAAAGCAGCTAAAAAGAAGTAATTTAACTTTTTAGTATTTGCTTTAAAAACCCAACTTCGGTTGGGTTTTTTTATGTCTATTTTTAACTTGGATAAATATAAGATTAAATAACAAGAAGTCGTTACAATGCGCGCTTAATTAATTGAAGGTAAATACAGTGAAAAACTCAGTTCTAGCATTACGCGCTCAACAAATAAGTGAATCTCGTCGAGAGTTTAATGCTCGAGGCGGTAAATTAGATCGCTGTGAACAATGCCTGATTGCTAAGCACTACTGTATTTGTAAAGGTGTTGAGCACGCAGATTGTAAGGCCGCTGTATGCTTACTGATGTATCATAATGAAAGCTTTAAACCTTCTAATACAGGGCGTTTAATTGCTGAAATAGTGCCAGATAACCACGCATTTAGATGGGATAGAACAGATCCTAACCCCGCTCTTTTAGCTTTAATAAATGATTCGCAGTATCAGCCTATGGTCGTCTTTCCCGCAGAAGATGTAGAAGAGGGCAGAGCCATTACAGAAGTGAGTATTGAATCAGGTAAAAAGCCGCTATTTATATTCTTAGATGGTACGTGGCGCGAAGCTAAGAAAATGATTCGTAAAAGCCCTTATTTAGATAACTTGCCTGTACTTTCTGTTACTGCTGATAAACTGTCTGATTACCGATTACGTGTAGCCCCTCATGCACATCAACTAGGCACTGCTGAAGTGGCTATTATGGTATTAGCACTTGCGGGCGAAATGGATGCATCGACAAAATTAGAGCAGCATTTTATTAAGTTTCGTGATGCGTATTTATTGGGTAAGCGCAACAAGGGCCGACCGCTTGAAGATTAATTTTACGAAGTTAAGCAAATGCTTGCTGATTTTTTAAGTGAGCAAGTGCTTTATTTTGAATAGCTCTGAAGCCTTCTTCAGATGTTAATTGTAAAACAGTATTATACAATTGACTTATACTATTATGCACTTGAATAAACGAGATACAGTCTTCACCAATCATTTCTTTTGCTTCTTCAACTCGCTTTAAAAAGTAGCAGCTAATGTCTATTTTGCCATTAAATTGAGTCGTTGCAATTGCGTCTGCTATTCTATTAAGTTGATAGCTAAACTCATCAGGTCGAGCACCTTCACCCCACTTGCTAATACGAATATCGCGTTCTAACTTAATAATTTCGTTAAGTATATTTTTAAACTCACTCATTGGCATATTTAAAAAGTTATAACCTTTGGGGTTAAATAAAGCTTTATACGGATTTTCGTTGGGAGTTTGGGCACTAAAAACACCAATTGGTTTTGCTGTACTTGCGTCTGATAATTTACATAAAAAGGCATTACTTTGGGGTGTTTTAAAATTCATATCCATTGAGTATTTATGATCCTTGCGTTATTTAGTTATCGGCGCAATTAATAAAAAACTTAGCGAAATTTAAAATATAAATAAAGTATTTTAAGGTCTTAGCATTGATTGGCAGGGATGCGATATATTACTCAGTAAAAATTAGTGATAGTTGCTCAGAGCTTTACTCAACCCAAATTTTAGACAAAGAAAAGCGCGCTCTATCTCTAGGCGCGCTTGCGGAATCTTCTAATTTTCTGCATCCTGCAATTGAACTTAATCAACTCCAATTTTCACTAATCCATGTTTATTACTATATTACTTTTTAGTTCTATGTAATGTAGACCGTCCGGGCCCGTATCCTTAAATTCCTAAACGTCCTGTAGGGTAAATACTATTACCAAATCCTTAATTACACTTCCTAGTGTATCCTTGTTTTAACCAATCCCTTGTGTTGCCTTAAAGGCCTGTCCATTTATTCCTTCAACATCCTGTTGAACAACTTAGCCTTGTTGTTATCCTTTTCGCATCTTCCTGACGCTGTCTTTTTTACAACATTGCGTTGTGGTACTCATCCTGAGCCTGTCCTAAAATCCATGTTGTCCTGATAACCTAATCATTGGTTGGTTGAGTAAGCAGTCCGTTTCCTTTTACTCAATAAGCGTCATTGCTTGGTTGATGCGTAAATTATAGTGCAATAGAGCAACTAAAATAGAGATAAAACTACATTCAATTAGTGTTTCTGCAATAGTAATAAAAATAAATTTCATATAATTCATGTGTTTAACTGTTTTTAGGTTGTTTTTTATCTTGTTTTTTACTCATTAGCTGTCACATCCGTAAGACATCTCTTACACCGTATTTCCTTTTTGGGCGTTATTTACATATTTACATTTATTTAAAGTGTGCACTTTTAGAATGAGCACGGTAGAATTCGTTGATAATAACAGTTATTTAGGTGGAATAATGAAGAAAGTATTTGCACTTGTTTTAGGGGTAGTTGCATCGGCACCAGTCTTTGCAAACGATGTTGTTAACATCTACTCTTTTCGTCAACCGTTTTTAATTCAGCCAATTTTAGAAGACTTTACAAAGCAAACAGGCATAAAAACCAATGTTGTTTTTGCTAAAAAAGGGCTAATTGAGCGTGTTAAACGCGAAGGCAAGCACAGTAAAGCTGATTTAGTATTAACCTCTAACTTTAGCGCGCTTATTCAATTAGAAGATTTAAAATTAACACAAACTATAAAAAGTGACAGTGTAAATAATAATGTTCCAGCCGCCTTTCGTGACGGTGATGGCCAATGGGTTGCGCTTACTAAGCGAGTGCGTAATGTGTATTCATCAAAAGAGCGAGTTGGTGAGTTACCTAAGCTCACTTATGAAGATTTAGCAGACTCTAAATACAAAGGACAAATTTGTACGCGCTCTGGCAAACATCCATATAATTTAGGTTTAGTAGCTTCTATGATTGCACACCATGGTGAAGCGCAAACTAAAGAGTGGCTTGAAGGTGTTAAGGCTAATTTAGCGCGCAAGCCTCAAGGTAACGATCGTGCTCAAGTTAAAGCTGTTAAAGAAGGTTTATGTAACTTGGCATTAGGTAATAGTTACTACCTTGGCAAAATGCTAGAAGATAAAGAACAAAAAGGTTGGGCAGAGGCCGTAAATATTAACTTTCCGAATCAAGTTAATCGTGGCTCACATATAAATGTATCGGGTGCGGTTATTACCAAATACGCTAAAAACCCTGAAAATGCATTAAAGCTCATAGAGTATATGACCGACAGCAAAGCACAAAACATGTATGCCTCATTAAATATGGAGTATCCAGTTAAGTCGGGTGTTGAATTATCAAGTTTGGTTGCCTCTTGGGGTAGCTTTAAAGAAGACAGCTTGCCACTTGATGAGATTAGTAAATATCGTCCGTTAGCACTTAAGCTAATTGATGAGGTGAAGTTCGATCTTTAATGACTAATAAATTTAAGCTGTCTAAATGGCAGCTCTTTGCGTGGTCGACTGGCTTAATACTATCGGCCCCGTTGTTTTTTCTTCTTTTTGAATCTCTACAAGGTAGCTCTGAGGTGTTTTCTCACCTGTGGGATACCGTGCTCTGGGATTACATAACCAATACCGTATTGTTAGTTTTAGGTGTTTGCGTCCTTAGCTGCGCCATAGCCTTGCCACTTGGGTGGCTAACTGCTTACTGTAGTTTCCCGGGTAAAAAACAGTTTGAATGGGCACTTATGCTACCCCTTGCTATGCCCACCTATATTATTGCCTATGTATACACTGATTTATTAGATTATGCGGGCCCGGTGCAAATAGCGCTGAGAGAATGGTTTGGCTGGCAATCGCCTAGCGACTATTGGTTTTTTGATATACGTACATTACCCGGCGCCATCGTTATGATTGCCTTGGTGCTTTACCCGTATTTATTTTTAATTTTTAAAACGGCCCTTCGCGAGCAGTCATTCAAATTAGTACAAGCTAGCCAGTTAATGGGGCTATCTCCTTGGCAAAGCTTTTTTAAAGTCAGTTTAGTGCTCTCTCGTGGGGCAATTGTGGCGGCTCTTGCACTTATTAGTATGGAAACCATGGCCGACTTTGCAACAGTGAGTTATTTTGCCGTAAGTACATTAACAACCGCCGTATACGATACGTGGTTTGGTTATTACTCACTTACAGCGGCCGCTAAAATATCGGGTGTGATGTTACTGCTGTTATTTTTAGCATTAATGGCAGAGCGTTTTAGTCGCCGAAACCAAGCGGTATTTGAGCGCCAATCAAGTGTAAATAGCGAATCTCTCTATGTATTAAAAGGAAAGTCTGCTTGGCTCGCAACGGCATTTTGTAGCTTTATTTTACTTATCGCTTTTGTAATTCCTATTGCAGTACTTATAAATTACGCCATTACCTACTTTGATAAAGCATGGGATGTAGAGTTTTTTAGTTACGCTTGGCAAAGTTTAAAAGTGGCAGGGGTTGTAAGTGTTATAACCATTACATTGAGTGTTTTTGTGGTTTTTTATCAGCGTGTGGCAAAGCAAGCGTATCCGCTTATTCCTGGTCGTTTAGCAAGCACAGGTTATGCGTTGCCAGGAACTGTACTCGCTATTGCGGTTTTATTACCTCTTACATTATTAGAGAACACCATTAACACAGCGCTCGAGAAGTATAACTTAGACATTGGCTTACTACTTACAGGTAGCATTCTTACTATTATTATTGCTTATATTGTTAGGTTTTACGCCATTGCACACGGAGCAATTGAGTCGAGTTTTTTACGTATTAGTCCATCACTTGATATGGCAAGCCAATCAATGGGTAAAAGCCAAGGGCAAACGCTGCGTTTAGTGCATCTACCTTTACTGCGAAGAGGGTTACTCACTGCTGCCTTATTGGTATTTATTGAATGTATGAAAGAGTTGCCAGCTGCGCTATTGCTCAGACCGTTTAATTTTGAAAGCTTAGCTACTCATGTATTTCAGTATGTGAGTGATGAGCAATTAGAGCTTGCTTCAATATCTGCATTATTTATTGTTATTGTTGGGTTTATTCCTTTGTATTTTATTAATCGTTCTATGGAGCAGCGTAGTTAAATGAGTAGTTTAATTTTACAAGGCGTGAGCTATCACTATAACGGCACAAAGGTTATTCACGATTTAGATTTAACAGTGGGTAAAGATGAAATTGTTTGTCTACTCGGGGCGAGTGGATGCGGCAAAACAACCACATTAAAGGCGATTGCAGGTTTAATTGAAGCCAAGCAAGGGTCTATTTTTATAGACGGTAAATTAGTGAGTGATGAGCAATCTTTTGTCTCACCTGAGCATCGTAACATCGGCATGATGTTTCAAGATTATGCGTTGTTTCCGCATTTAACGGTGGCAAATAATATTGCATTCGGGCTTGGTAATATGAGCAAAGCTCAAAAGCAGCAACGCGTTGATGAAATGCTTAAGCTTGTGCATTTAATTGGATGTGCTGACAGGTTTCCACATCAGTTATCGGGTGGCCAACAGCAACGCGTCGCTATAGCTCGTGCATTAGCTTATAAACCTAGTTTATTACTCCTTGATGAGCCTTTTTCAAACATCGACACACAAGTACGCTTTGAATTAATTGCCGATATACGTCGAATTATTAAGGCAACTCAAGTATCTGCTGTGTTTGTTTCACACTCAAAAGAAGAGGCGTTTGCGTTTTCAGATACACTTGCCATTATGCATCGCGGTAAAATTGAGCAACAAGGCACGCCTGAGCAGCTTTTTGCAGCTCCATGTTCAAAGGAGGTTGCAGAGTTTCTGGGTCAGGGCATATACTTAAGCGCAGAAGTGTTAACCGCAACTGAATATAAAACACCATTTGGTTTAGTCGAATCTTATGTTGAGAGTAAGCATAATGTAAGTGCAGGGCTTATATATGTGCGCCCTCATCAAATAGAATTAGTGGCAGATAACCAAAGTGACAAATTCAGCAAGCGAGCTACAATCATAAGTCGTCGCTTTATTGGTTCGGCGTATGTTTATTCGCTTGTTATTGATGAACAAGAAATTGAAGTTGCTGCACAATATGGCCAGTCATTTGAAAATAATGATCAGGTTATAATAAAAATAAAACCTCACACGGTGAATTTTTTCGAATCGTAATTAATTTGTTATTCGCTGTGTTTTTATCTGTAAAACTAAGGAATAACAATGGCGCAAGCGCAATCAGGGATTTGTGCTGAAGCAAACTTACACGGTTTGCACTTATTTTTTAATGTGTTTGATGGTCAAGACGAATCACTTCGCGCAAAGTTAAAACAAGTAAGCGCTATAGAAGAAGAGTTTAGCGATCAATTTTCAGAATCAATGCTCTCTTGTATGGTTGCTATTGGTGCGCAATACTGGCCGCATATCCTCCCTGAATACACTCCAAGCGAATTACAGAGCTTTCCCAATATAACCCATAGCGATCACCAAATGAGCGTACAACCGTGCGATTTATTTGTGCAAATTCGCTCTGACCGTGAAGATGTTAACCATTTATTTGCGCTGCAAATTTTAAAATTATTTGCCCCCGATGTTGAGCTGGTGGAGCAAATTCGTAATTTTCGTTTTTTAGATGGTCGTGATTTTAACGGTTTTATTTATGGTGGCGACACCGCACATGGAAGAAAAAAGCGCGCTACGGCTTTAATCAGCAACCCTGGTAGCTTTGAAGATCAGGGGAGTTATATTCATGTTCAGCGTTATAAACATGATTTAACTATGTGGCAGCATTTATCATTGAGTGAGCAAGAGCAAATAATGGGACGTACGCGTCTTGATAACACGCTAATTACCCCAGCGATCGAAACCAGCCATGCTTCGCGAAGTGAGCTAAAAGACGGAGACGGACAACCGCTACTATTAAATCAAAGCATGCCTTATGGCGACGTGTATGAGCAGGGAATGTTATCAATTACATGCGCTTGTACGGGCACCGCATTTGAAAAAGTACTTAATAGTCGTTTAGGGGAAGGGGATTGCTACGACCACTGGCTTGATTTTACTCAAGCCGATATGGGCTCTGCTTTCTTTGCACCTTCAATAGAGTTTTTAAAACAAATTTAATTTGCTATTAAACCGTATCAAATAAAATGCGAACGCGTTCAAGTGTTACATCTATTTCAGATATTTTAGCAGGAGCGATAAAAATAGTATCGTCGCCTGCAATTGTTCCTAGTACGCCATCTGCTTTACCTAATGAATCTAATAAACGTGCAATAAGCTGAGCAGCACCTGGGCTGGTACGAATGATGATCATCATTTCGTTGTGCATAATGTCGATTACTAATTGGCGTAATGGGCTTTTAGCCGTAGGTACACCCATTTCAGCAGGTAAGCAGTAAACCATTTCTTGTTTGGCATTGCGTGTGCGTACAGCGCCAAATTTACTTAACATGCGTGATACTTTACTTTGGCTTATATTGTCAAAACCTTGATCTTTTAACGCATCAACTATTTCGCCTTGAGAGCCAAAATTTTCTTCTTTTAATAGTGATTTAAATGCTTTTACCAGTGCTTCTTGTTTATCTTGTGGTTGCATAGTCTTTATTCGTTTTTGTTATTTATGCCGCAAATTCTACACAAAAATGAATAATTATGCAGCAGTTGTTTAGTTAACTTGCCAGTTTGATGCGTTAAATCACATAAGTTTACGACTATGGTCGAAAATATACTTGAAATAGACAGGATAAATTTGTTTTTAGTCGCTAATTTCATTATCTTAAGAGCCACAAATGTTTCCTACCTCAAATTACGGAGAATTCCAATGAAAGTTGCTGTATTAGGTGCTGCAGGCGGTATCGGCCAAGCGTTGTCTTTATTATTAAAAACAGGCTTACCAGCTGGCTCTGAATTATCACTTTATGATGTTGCACCAGTAGTACCAGGTGTTGCGGTTGACCTTTCTCACATCCCAACAGATGTTAAAGTTGCAGGCTTTGGCGCAGACGATTTAAATAAAGCGCTTGAAGGTTCTGACATCGTTCTTATCCCAGCGGGTATGCCACGTAAACCAGGTATGGATCGTGCTGATTTATTCAATGTAAATGCTGGCATCATCAAAACTTTAGCAGAAGGCATTGTTGCCAGCTGTCCTAAAGCGTTAGTAGGTATTATTACTAACCCAGTAAACGGCACAGTTCCAATTGTTGCTGAAGTATTCAAAAAAGCAGGTACTTACGACGCTAAACGCGTATTCGGTATTACTACGCTTGACGTTATTCGTTCAGAAGCATTTGTTGCTGAACTTAAAGGCGTAGACGTAGCAACTGTAAAAGTACCAGTAATTGGTGGTCACTCAGGCACAACTATTCTGCCTCTACTTTCTCAAGTTGAAGGTGTTTCTTTCACTGATGAAGAAGTTTCTGCACTTACTCCACGTATCCAAAATGCGGGTACTGAAGTTGTAAATGCTAAAGCCGGCGGTGGTTCAGCTACGCTATCTATGGGTGCTGCTGCAGCTCGTTTTTGTATGTCTTTAGTTAAAGGCCTACAAGGTGAAGAAGTTGTAGATTACGCTTACGTTGCTGTTGAAAATGGCGATGCAGAGTACTTTGCACATCCAATACGTTTAGGTAAAAACGGCGTAGAAGAAATTCTTTCTTACGGCGAACTAAGCGCATTTGAAACAAAAGCAAAAAATGACATGCTTGAAACTCTGAAAAAAGACATCAAAGAAGGTGTTGATTTCATGGCGTAATAGCCGCTTTAAGCAACAAAAAAGCCTGCATTTGCAGGCTTTTTTATTGCTCAGAATTAATGTCACACTGTGTAACTAGTTAAAACTAGTGGTCGCGGTCAACCGCAATACGGGCAAGGCTTATAAGTGCTTGCTTATAGTCAGACTCAGCTAAAAAGTCTAAACAGGCAATGGCTTTTTCGGCCTCAAGCTCTGCTTTTTGCATTGTAAACTCAAGCGCATTAGTTTGTTTTAGTGCAGTTAAAATTTCTTCTAAATGCTC
The DNA here is from genome assembly GCF_011378805.1 of Pseudoalteromonas sp. Z9A6. Taxonomy (NCBI): domain Bacteria; kingdom Pseudomonadati; phylum Pseudomonadota; class Gammaproteobacteria; order Alteromonadales; family Pseudoalteromonadaceae; genus Pseudoalteromonas; species Pseudoalteromonas sp. Z9A6. Next base: position 4,170 of record NZ_WTKZ01000068.1, on the reverse strand, counting down.
CATACCATTACTGTGCTCTATTGCATCACGAATGAGCTGTGTTTGCTGCTCGCTACCATGTTGCATAGCATAAATAAGCGGAAGGGTTGGTTTGCCTTCAGCTAAATCATCGCCAATGTTTTTACCTAGCTGCTCAGCATCTGCATTGTAATCGAGTACGTCATCTACTAGTTGAAACGCAGTACCTAAATGCATACCGTATAGGTTTAGTGCATCAAGTGTCGCTTGGTCTTGCTCTGTGATAATGGCAGCAAGGCCTGTAGCTGCTTCAAATAATTTAGCCGTTTTAGAGTAAATAACCTGCATATAGCTGGCTTCAGTCGTATCTGGGTCATTGCAGTTCATCAGCTGCAATACTTCACCTTCAGCAATAATGTTTGTTGCATCGGCAAGTACTTGCATAATCTGCATTTTTCCAAGGCCAACCATAAGCTGAAATGAGCGAGTGTAAATAAAGTCACCAACCAAGACGCTAGCAGCATTACCAAATTCAGCATTTGCTGTAGGCGTGCCACGTCGTAAGTTTGATTCATCTACAACATCATCATGCAATAGCGTTGCTGTATGGATAAACTCAACAATTGTTGCAAGTGTTATGTGATCTTTACCCTGATAACCGAGCGCTTTGGCTGCTAAAATAGCCAGCATTGGACGAACGCGTTTGCCGCCACTGCTAACTATATATAAACCAAGCTGATTAACTAACGCCACATCTGAGCGCATTTGCGCATGTATAAGTTGATTGACGTCATTCATATCGCTTTCGATTAACGCCTGGATAGCTTTTATATCCATTGATCTCCGAGCCAATTTTTATGTGTGAACGGCGCAGATTGTACAACAAAAAATGCACTAGCTCGATATTTTGTGACGATTGATTGAAAAAACACTATTAAAGTACTTAATTTAGACTGAATTAGCCAAGATAACTGATTAATTGATAATCAATATACAGTTTATGGTGTGCTTAGATATTGAGCTGTGAGGGTCATATTTGAGTACATTAATTTATTTCGGCTAAGAGTTAAAAAGCGCTTGGCAAAAGGGCCAATTAATATAAAATGGGGTAAATATTGAATTGCTCTCAAAGCAGCTACTTTTTATTCATTTTAATTACAAAATAGGCTTGCTAGTTATTTCGCGTTAGCGTAAACTTCGCGCCCTATCGAAGAATATTTTAGTTGCGCCGATTTGAGGGTGCACAGACGGAGTTAATTATGTACGCGGTTTTCCAAAGTGGTGGTAAACAGCATCGTGTGACTGAAGGTCAAACGATTCGTCTTGAAAAATTAGACGTTGAAACTGGTGCGGCAGTAGAATTTGATTCAGTACTTTTAGTTGCTGATGGTGAGAAAATCGAGATCGGTGTACCGTTCGTAAACGGTGGCAAGATAACAGCTGAGGTTGTTTCACATGGTCGCGGTGAGAAGATTAAGGTTGTTAAATTTAGACGCCGTAAGCATTCTCGTAAGCAAATGGGCCATCGTCAATGGTTCACTGAAGTTAAAATCACTAGCATTAGCGCTTAATTAGAGGTACTTAGAAATGGCACATAAAAAAGCAGCTGGTAGTACTCGTAACGGTCGCGATTCAGAAAGCAAACGCCTAGGTGTTAAGCGTTTTGGTGGCGAATCAGTTCTAGCGGGTAGCATCATTGTTCGTCAGCGTGGAACTCGTTTCCACCCTGGTACTAACGTAGGTATCGGTAAAGACCACACTATCTTCGCAAAAGCAGATGGTAAAGTTCAGTTTGAACAAAAAGGTCCTTTAAACCGTAAATACGTAACTATCGTAACTGAGTAATCAGTAAGGTAGTTAAAAACCCCGCCTTTGCGGGGTTTTTTGTTTTGTAGTCAGCCAATATATACCCAAGCCTGCATTTGTGCTGGCTTGGGTATATAATAGAGTTATTAAACAAGCCAATCCCTAAAGTGAGTAATCATGAAGTTTGTAGATGAAGTAGAAATTCGCGCAGAAGCTGGAGACGGTGGCAGCGGCATCGTGTCTTTCCGTCGTGAAAAATATGTTCCAGATGGTGGACCAGACGGCGGTGACGGTGGAGACGGTGGTAGTGTTTATCTACAAGCTGATGAAAACTTAAATACCTTAATTGATTATCAGTTTGAGCGCTTCCATAGAGCTGAACGTGGTACTAACGGTCGTAGCCGTAACTGTACAGGCCGAAAAGCTGATGACTTATTTGTTATGGTGCCTGTGGGCACGCGCATCATGGATGTTGATACCCAAGAGGGACTTGGCGATTTAACGCAACATGGTCAACGAATTTTGGTTGCAAAAGGTGGTTTCCACGGCTTGGGGAATGCGCGTTTTAAATCAAGTACTAACCGAGCACCTCGTCAAAAAACATTAGGCACACCAGGTGAAGTACGTAACTTAAAATTAGAGTTACTATTATTAGCTGATGTTGGCTTACTTGGATTACCAAATGCCGGTAAATCTACGTTTATCCGCAGTGTATCTGCAGCAAGACCAAAAGTAGCTGATTACCCATTCACGACGCTTATTCCTAATTTAGGTGTAGTACGTCCTGAAGCAAATAAATCATTTGTTATAGCCGATATTCCGGGTCTAATTGAAGGTGCATCTGATGGCGCAGGCCTAGGTATTCGCTTTTTGAAACATTTAGAGCGTTGTCGTGTGTTATTACACATTATTGATGTAATGCCGGTAGATGGTTCAAACCCTGTTGATAATGCGTTTTCGATTATTAACGAACTGCACCAATACAGCCCTAAATTAGCTGAGAAGCCACGCTGGTTAGTATTTAATAAAATAGATTTATTACCAGAGGATGAAGCAAAAGCGTTATGCGAATCGATTGCAGAAGAGCTGGGCGAAACTGAAAATATCTATCACATTTCAGCAATTAATAAACTTAACACTCAACCATTAATCCACAACATAATGACACTACTTGATAGCATGCCTAAAGAGAAGTTTGTACAAGTGGAAGATGAAGAAGTTGAATTTAAGTGGGATACCTATCATGAAAAAGCCACTAAAGGTAAGGGCAATGATGATGATTGGGATGACTGGGATGAAGATGATTACGACGTAGAAGTTGTCTACGAGCGTTAATTAAATAGAATTTACTAAAAAGGAGCTTATGCTCCTTTTTCTTTGTTTAAGAATAAAGTATTAGGTGTTTATTATGATAATTTCAATGATTGCAGCAATGGCAAATAACCGTGTAATTGGTCTAGATAATAAAATGCCATGGCATTTACCTGCAGATCTTCAGCATTTTAAAAAGGTCACTACGGGTAAGCCTGTGATCATGGGTCGTAAAACTTTTGAGTCTATAGGCCGTCCATTACCTGGGCGCCGTAATATTATTATTACTCGAAACAGCGAATATACTGCACAGGGTATTGAAGTAGTAACTACGCCAGATGCCGCATTAGAACTCGTTGCTACTGCTGAAGAAGTAATGATTATTGGTGGTGGTAATATCTATGAGCAATTTTTACCAAAAGCAGAGCGCCTGTATCTAACTTTTATTGATTTAGATGTTAAAGGCGATACACAGTTTCCTGATTACAATAAAGTTGCTAATTGGTACGTGAAAGAAGAGCAAGAAAACCATCCGGATGACAAGAATTTATCTAGTTATAAATTCGTAACTTTATATAAAGAACGTTAACATTATTGCGTAAATTTTGATAGATTGATATAATATTCGATAGTCTATATAAGAACAAAGTATTATAAAGGGTTTGTCATGTTTAAATTACCAAAGCTAGTTGCACTTACTGCCGTTGTAGCTGTTAGTTCGTTTTCGTATACAGCACCTGTAAATGCTGAAGATCAATTAGCAGTATCTATTTGTGAATATATTGCGGCAGACGATAAAAACCGATTACGCAGCAAGCTTAAAAGCTCTCGTGTAAAAATTCGTAATATTTATGATGCAGTACAATGTAATGGTAATAACTTATTACGTCATGCTGTTGCTAGTAATGCAGTAGATACTGGTGAGTATATAGTTAAAAACTTATCAAAAAGTGCGTTAACAGATGGTGCTGATATTGCTTGGGCTGAAGGGAATTTTGCCAGCTCACCGCTTATTGCAGTAATTAAAGAGCGTGCAGGTCTTTAATTACGCGGATTCAAACCTGAAGTGCATAACGTTTAGGCGGCTTTAGCCGC
>NZ_WTKZ01000067.1:14730-20684 GCF_011378805.1 Pseudoalteromonas sp. Z9A6 | reverse complement strand
GCTAGATATTTAGCAATTTAGGCTGACACAGAATTCTGAACGCCCTCTTTTTTCTTTTCACTATTTTTAAGTAGAACTGGAGAATGGTAAGGTTTTTCATTTTTATAACTGGCAACTTGATGATGAAATGTAATCAGCTATTTCTAAAATGTACTGTAATAAGTTAGCTAAAAAAGTAGAAAATATTAGCGGCAAATGCAGCGCATGATTTTTTAATTTAGATAGAAAAAAGGAGCAATTAATTGCTCCTTTTTTGTTTTTATTTTATAACGCGCTAATTAAACTTTTTTATAGCCTTAGCTTTTAGCGCTTTCATCTTTAGCCTGCGTGGCTTTTTAAAAGATTGTATAGGCATTGATACCATATGCTCTTGTGGCAGTGCCGGAATTGTTTGTGGGTAATTTCCTTCCTCTGGCACGGAAATCTCTTTTAGATGTACTTTAAGCGCCTCTAGAGTTGAGTCGTTATCAACTTCACTAGGGCAAATAAATATACCTAACTTTCTTAGTTGTACGCCGAGTTTGATACTACTGGTATAACGGATAATTGGAGCACCTAATACTAAGCCTAATAATATAGGTGATAGCCACCAAAAGAATACAGGTGTGAAGTAGTAGGCTGTGCTACCCCATGCTATAGCCACAATAGTAGAGAATAACGTATAACCAAACGCTTCTTTCCACGGGACCATACGACCTTCGCGCGGTTGTGCATCCCACTTCACTTTTTTACCTAAAAATACGCAAAGCACAAAGTAAGCATGAAATACCATCATTAATGGCGCAACAATAATAGCAAATACGGTTTCAATGATTGAACCTAGTATGAGCTTAATTGAACCACCAAAGCGTTTGTTTCTATGTATTAGGGTGACTATTACGCCCATTAATTTAGGCATTAATAAAATAACAATAGTTAAATACAAGAGTGAATCAATAAGATCGGTTTTAGCTATTTGCCATGTAGGAAATAATTGATAAACACGGTTAAAGTACACATCACTATTTAATGCGCGCGTTACTGCATCAATAGTACTTAGCGCTAGCATTGAGAGCCAAATTAGTGATGAAATATAAGCGGTTGCACCTAATAGAAAGTGCAGCTTACTCATTAATTTTAATTTAGATGACGATAGTAAACCTAAGTGCTGAATATTACCTTGTACCCAGCGTCTATCGCGTACAGCATAATCTAGAATATTACTTGGTACTTCTTCGTAGCTGCCTTCAATGTCTGATAGTAATAGTACATCCCAACCTGCACTATGAAGTAGTGATGCTTCTACAAAGTCATGACTTAAAATCTCACCGCCAAAAGGTGCGTTACCTTTGAGTGTTGGCAAGCCACAGCACGTTATAAATGCTTCAACTCTAATGATTGCATTATGACCCCAGTAATTGGCTTTATCTGTTTGCCAAAATGCTGAGCCAGTAGCGAGCATTGGGCTATATAGCACTGACGCAAACTGTAAAAAACGACCAAAAAAGGTATCTTGACGAACAGGTATTGGAATCGTTTGGATCAGGCCTGCTTGTGGGTTGTTTAGCATGCTTGTAGTAAGTTCTAACATACATTTACCGGTCATTACGCTATCTGCATCAAGCACAATCATATGGTCGTAATTACTTCCCCAGCGCTCACAAAAGTCGGTTAGGTTACCTACTTTGCGGTGTTTGTTATCTTCGCGACGACGATAAAAAACATGCTTTGCTGTATCCCCTAAACGTTCGCACAATGCATGCCATGCACTTAGCTCGTTTTTAACTATTTGAGGGTCTTGTGTATCGCTTAATAAATAAAAATCAAAATTATCAAGCTGACCAGTTTCTTTTAACGATTGTAGACTTACTTCAAAGCCCGCGATAACACGGTGGGTATCTTCGTTATAAATAGGCATTACAACGGCGGTTTTCTGAGCGTTAATTGCCTCGTTATTGAACTCAATTGGTTTAATACGTTTTAACGTAAGCGGGTCAATTCGAAACAACTGTAGTACAAAGCCGATTGTGCCACTACAAAAAGCCGTTACAATCCAAGTAAATGTGATTGAGAATAATACTAAAAGGGCATACTCAAGTAATGTCATACCGTTTGAGCTTAAAATCTCAAACATAATAGATATGCCGTAGCCAGATGTGCCAAGTGCCGCAATGGCAAATAGCCATACTCTTAGTGTTTTGAATGGCATTGGAGTGCCCCTACCTTTATTACTTGATGTCATTTGGGTACCAAACATAGCTCCATACCTCGCTAATTTCTTTGTCACGTAGTTTTAACGATAAACGCATATCAACGGGTTGATCGTCCTGTGGTGCAATTTTAAAGGCTACACGCCATCCACGTGAATCCGGAAGTTTTTGTACATTCACGTCGGTTACTTCGCCTGTTGTAAGTTGAATATCGGCATCTAGTTTTAACTGTTTAGACAGTTGATTTATTTCTGAACCAGTAAAATCAACAGTAAATTGGCGGTGGCTTTTTGGTGGTGGGTTGTCCTCACCTGGTAAAGCGGCGCTACCAATTCTTGTACGTAGTACACGTGCTTTCTCGTGCTGAGTTAAAACTGAATTAAAGGTGGTCATTTTGTAGCTTAATTTTAATGAATCTCCGGCCTTCATTGGTTTTTCTGGTACCCAGTAACTTACGATATTGTCGTTAGTTTCTGTATCAGTCGGTATTTCTACAAGCTCTACACGACCATTTCCCCACTCACCTTGTGGTTCAATCCATAGGCTAGGGCGGTCGTGGTAATGTGCTTCTGTGTCTAGATAGTTATTAAAGTCTCGGTCTCGTTGAGCTAACCCAAAACCTTTTGGGTTATTGTACGAAAATGAAGTAACGCTGAGTTGTGATGGGTTGTTAAGAGGACGCCATACCCACTTGTCATCAGCAGATTGAGTTAATAGGCCATCCGAGTCATGAACTTCAGGGCGATAGTCATCAAAAAATTTGGTGCTGTTTTCGCCGTGATAAAACATACTCGTTAATGGTGCTACACCTAGTTTTTTAATATCTTTACGCGCAAAAATCTGCATATCAACATCAACTAGCATATTAGTTGTAGGGTCGACGCTAAATTTGTACGCACCAGAAATAGATGGACTATCCAACAATGCAAAAATGGTGATTTGTGTTTGCTCTGGCTTTGGTTTAACTAACCAAAACTCTTTGAACATTGGAAATTCTTCACCCGAATTTTCAGCAGTATCAATGGCAAGGCCTCTTGCTGATAAGCCATAAACTTGTTGAGGGCCAACGACTCTAAAATACGATGCTCCCTGAAATACCATTACTTCGTCTTTATACTCGTTAGTATTTAATGGGTAATGTAAGCGAAATCCAGCATGGCCTAGTTGAGTGCCCGCCACACTTTTAGCTATTTCTTCTTGTAGTGGTGCAGCAGTGCCATCGTATTGGTAAAAGTCGGTGCTGAAAGGTAAGCGGCTACGTTTAGAGTCGCTATCAACAGTATTTATTGTTACGGGGGTTTTATATAAAAAACCAGGGTGGAATAATTGCAGCTCGTACAAGCCTTCATCTTTCCATACCGCTTTGTCTTTTTTAAATCGAATTGAACGGTAGTCTTGATAATCAATATTATTTAGTGCTTCAAGCTCGATGTTTTTAGGTGCCACATATTCTTCGCTTGCTAACTTTTTAGCGCGAGCGCTAATTACATCAAATAAGCTACTTTGTGGAATTGCTACATCAACAGTTGCAGCAATCGCTTGGTTGCTATTACCCCAAGTCGAAAAAATAATAAGTAGACCCAGTAGTGGTGCTGATTTTTTTTGCCATTTAGGCAAGTTTTGGGTTAGTTGTTTCATTCTCATTCCTTTATAAAAACACGACTTATTTTTACGTTTAGGGTAAATATTGATTTTGTTTTGTAAGTATCTTCTAATTTACTTAAAGCAAAATGTGAACCCTTATAAAAGTTCATATTTTTCAATGGGAAAAACCAATATACATAAGTCACCGAGGTTTTTGCTGTGTAAAATTCACTCAATCTTATGTAGTTGTTGCTTATTAAGTAGTAGAAGACTCACTAATCGTATGAACATATTACGGGGAGTTTAATGAAGCTTGTCTGAATTACATTTGTATAAAATAAAAAAGCCGCAAAAGCGGCTTTTTATATGTTTAGATTTAACTTAATTATTTCTTTTTAAATCGACGCACTATTGATAGTGGTGCTAAAAGAAGTGATAACCATAGTAATGAACCTGCATCATTATCATCATCTGAGCGTAAGTTATTTACCTTAACGGCTACTTTTTCAATGTTTGATAAGTTACCAGCACTATCTTGAGCTTGTACTGTTAAAGTAATACGATTTTCGAATTCGTAATCAATCTCTCCAGCAACAATTAACTGCCCCTCATTGTTAATAGAAACGCTGTCATTATCAGATGTAATAAATTTCACAACAGGTGATTCATCGGCATTTGGATCACTAAAATCGAGCGTGCCGATAATTGTGCCAATTGCGCTGTTTTCATCGACTGCAAAAACTTGATCAGCTTTAATAACTGGCGTTTGCTCTTCAGGCGTTAAAGTAATTTCAGATTTAATATCAATAATCACAGGGTCATGATCTGATGCGCGGTATGCACTTTCAGAGTACAAGCTAGATTGTTGACCTTCGCTTTTAAACTCTACATTGTAATCAAGTGAAATAGGTTCATCTGCGTTGATATGCCAATCTGTTGCAGCGACAACTTTGCTAAGTAATGATTGTGTAGCTACTGCATGGTCGAAACTTCCTGCACGACCAGAAAAGCTATAAGAATAACCAAGTGTATCACCATCAATTTCAGCAACTACATTTTTGTAGCCTTTATCAGCAAATGCACGTATTGGATCTTCCATTGCGTAAGCATTCATATCGCCGACTAAAATAGTATCTTCGTCATCAACACCGGTTGGTTTGCTATCAAGCCAATCTGCGAATGCATTAGCACCTTGCGTGCGTATTTCATTCCAACAGCCTTGGCCATCACCTAAATCTGCATTATTTCCAGAAGCACTACCACAACTTTTAGATTTAAGATGTGACACAGCAACAGTAAATACTTCATCAGTTTCTATTGATTTAAAGCTTTGTGCAATTGGAGCACGGTTACTAAAATCAAATGGAGCCTCAGTTGTAATGGCTGCAGTGCCTACTTCTTCTACTTTGTTAGCACGATAGATAAGTGCGGTAGTAATTGCATCGGTACCAATTTGATCTACGTTAAAATCAACAAATGCATAGTTGTTAGCACTATCTGCATCATTTAATGCATCTACTAAGCTAGCAATTGCACTAAATTCGCCAAAGCCATCATTCTCAATTTCCATTAAACCAACAACATCGGCTTCAATAGCGCTAATGGCACTTACAATTTTAGCTTCTTGACGAATAAATTCAGCTTCAGTATCTGCACCTCGAGATGTAGGGAACCCTCCGCCTTGGCCATCACCATTGAAGTAATTAAGTACGTTAAAGCTAGCTACACGTAAATCTGCTTCAGCATTAAGTTCAGGCGCATCTTCACGTGCATTTGTTGCAATAAACGAAGGCGCTAAAGTTGGATGAATTCTGTAAAGGCTAAAGCTATAAGCAAGTGCTCCTGTAACAGTATTAACAGTATCGCCAGTTCGTAATGTATTTTCTGCCGATAAGCCTGGAGTTGGATAAGCTGTAGGGTCTAAGTTTTGTACTGTAGAGCCATCATCTATTAAAATCTTTTTAAGTAGATTTTCAGTTTCAACTGCATTAGCAGCATCGCCAGGTAACGCAACCTGGGTACCTTGGTACAAGCGCTCTGTTGCTAATTCAACTTCACCATATCGACCAAGACCAAAGTTATTAGTCACTACTAATGGTTGTTCTAATGTAACTAACATACCTTCAAAAGCTTCTAAATCAGTTGCATTAGCTAAAGGTAAAGTGATTTTTTTTTTTTTTT
>NZ_WTKZ01000067.1:0-14720 GCF_011378805.1 Pseudoalteromonas sp. Z9A6 | reverse complement strand
TTCAAAAGCTTCTAAATCAGTTGCATTAGCTAAAGGTAAAGTGATTTTTGTAGCTGCTGCAGCTAAACCAGTGCCACACACCGCAACTTGGCTAACACTGCCAATTTGTGTTGCATCAAAATATTCTTCAACAGTACCTTGTACACGTACATGGTCGCCTACATTCACGTCAGTATCTGCAAAATACACAAATACACCTTCAGAGGTAAGTGGATTTGCATCTATATCAGCAGCCAGTGAGTTAACAAAAAAGCCTTTTAATTGTTCATCACCTTGAAAATCGGCGCTTACAACACCTTCAAACTCTACTAGTGTACCTACAAGTGGGCTAGCAGAGCCGTCACCTTGAATAGCATTTATTAGTGTTTTTTCTGCACCACAAACTAGTGGTTCAAGTGGCTCTGGTTCAGGGTCTGGCACAGGAGCGGTACCGCCGTTTCCTGTGTGTGAACCTAATCCATCAAAGGTGTCAATATCAAACTGTTCCCATTCTTCGCTAGGATCAAAAATGGCTGTCGAGTCAGTTCGGCCTGTGGTAATGCTATCCTTTCTTCGCAGCGTTTTGTTAACCGTAGTTACACCCCCTTCAGACCACTCTGAACCCGGATCAACACCAACTTGACCAAAACTATCAACAATTACACCGTCTTTAGTTAAAACAAGGGCATCATCACCGTTATAGTAGGTTACTGTGCTGGTTTCATCTGCAATATCAAGTATTGCAGCTGCTGCACTGGGGTTTGAAATAATGTAGGTGGTATTGGCGGCCAATGTTCCTGTTAAATCAATCGAGTTGCCAATCGAACTGCTACCATTTGAATAGAGTCCTAAAGTATAACCTTCAAGAGAAAGCTCCGTATCAGCATTATTATAAAGCTCGATTGCTTTATTATTACTGCTTCCCTCTATATATTCTGAAATGATTAGATCAGCGGATGCTGGTGCACTGAGACTTGCTATAACAAGTGCGAGTGGTGTTATTTTTGTTTTAAACATTTTTTTATTATTCCCGTGTATTAATCCCAAAATGGGACACCAGTTTAGAGAATAAATATGACGGAAATAATACAAAAATGTAAACGAATGTAAATGAAAGGCGGTTTAACCGCCTTTTAATAAAAAATTACTTTTTAGCTAGATATTTTGCGGCTTGCTTAGCAAAGTAGGTTAATATTCCATCGGCTCCTGCACGCTTAAATGCAAGTAAAGATTCCATTATTGTAGCTTCTTCACTTAACCAACCGTTATCAATTGCTGCTTTGTGCATTGCATACTCGCCACTTACCTGATATGCGAAAGTAGGTACACCAAATTCGTCTTTAACACGCCGTACAATATCTAAATAAGGCATACCGGGCTTTACCATAACCATATCGGCGCCTTCTTGTAAGTCTAATGCGACTTCACGTATTGCTTCATCAGAGTTTGCTGGATCCATTTGGTAAGTTTTTTTATCAGCACCTTTTAAGTTACCAGCAGAGCCTACAGCATCTCTAAATGGGCCATAGTAGCTAGATGCGTATTTAGCTGAGTAGGCCATAATTCGAGTATGAATAAACCCATCAGCTTCAAGTGCTTCGCGAATAGCGCCAATACGACCATCCATCATATCAGAAGGGGCAACAACATCAGCACCAGCTTCTGCATGGGAAAGTGCTTGTTTAACTAAAATTTCAGTAGTGACATCATTAATAACATAACCTGAATCATCAATAATACCGTCTTGGCCATGCGTAGTGAAAGGGTCAAGTGCTACATCAGTAATCACACCCAACTCAGGAAAAGCTTCTTTTAACGCTCTTACGGTGCGTTGTGCTAAGCCATCATCGTTATATGCTTCTTCGGCAAATAATGATTTTTTATCCGCAGGTGTTACTGGAAAAATAGCAACGGCAGGTACGCCAAGTTCAACGAGTTCTTTTGCTTCAACAAGCAGTAAATCAATTGATAGGCGCTCAATACCAGGCATTGATTCAATTACCTCGCGGCGATTTTTACCATCAAGTACAAATACAGGGTAAATTAAATCATTTACGCTAAGCTGGTTTTCAGCCATTAAGCGGCGAGAAAAGTCGCTGCGGCGCATTCTGCGCATGCGAGTATATGGAAAAAGGTCTAATCCTGATTGGGCCATATTAATATGCTCCTACTGTGGTAATGGAAAAGTGATTACTTGATTACGGCCATGCTGCTTTGCGTAATAAAGTGCTCTGTCGGCGCACTCAGTAAAAATTTGAGGGTTGCTAACATCATCAGCAATACTGGTGTATACACCAGCGCTAATAGTAAATTGAATATCATTATTGGCAACCGTTACAGTACTTACTGAGATATCAGCTCGTATTTTTTCAGCTATGTCTTGTGCGCCTTCACTAGGGGTATTAGGTAATAGCACAACAAATTCTTCACCGCCATAACGGGCAACTTCATCGAGTGGTCGTTTTAAATGGTCTTTTATAAGGTCAGAAACTGCTTTAATAACTTGATCGCCAATGATATGGCCGTACGTGTCGTTGATATTTTTAAATCGATCTATATCAAGCATAACAATGCTAAGCGGCGTTTGTTCTCGACGAGAGCGACGAAGCTCCATTACCAGTTTTTTATCAAAAAAGCGTCTGTTTTTTATTCCAGTCAATGCGTCTTCAGTATTTAGTAACTCAAGTGAGCGGTTTTTTTCTTCAAGCTCTCTAAGCGTTACTTGTAATTCAAAGGTGCGTTCGTCCACCTGGGATTCAAGTTCTTGGCGAGTTTTTTCTTGTAATTTTAAGCGCTCTTTAAGTAGTGTATCTTGTGCTGTGTTTTCAGCAATCAAGGTCTGTTGGGCAATCACTTCTTCATCGCGTTGTAAAATAAATAACTTCATTACGCTGTAGCATAAGCAAAAAGTGTAACCAAAAAAGCATGCAAATACAAATGCGAGCGTACTTCTGTCAAAGGCGTATAGGCCCATTACTGCAACAGTAAAATAAAGCATTACCACCAAGAAAAAAACCAATACAAGTAATAGTGCTTTGTTTGGTTTAGAAGGCGTTAAACGCACGCACATAAACGTAGTTACAATATAAAAGCCTAAAACGATTGGAGTAGTGATTAAACAAAATAATGTAACTATGTTGTTTGGAAGTAGCCAAATAAATAATAACGAAATGGCTAAAGCGTTAACTACAACTTTTTGAATAGTTAGCAGAAGAGAGGGCCTGGGATGGCAAACTTGCTTCTGCAAAGGCAAAAACATTAAAGTGATAAGCATAAGTAATATAGGGATCATAACTTGCTGTAATGCAGGCAAATTAGGATGAACGTACCTTAAGCCAAAACCACAAAGGTAGGCTAATACACTACCTAATGTGAGAGATATAACCCCAGCATAAACAAAATAACCTTTACGTGAAAAACCATATAAAACTATGCAACTCACACCCAAAGAAAATATAAAACCAATCAATAAGCCATAGAGTAAATTGAGTTTTCCTTTGTGTGCCAAATAAGCTTCTGGTTGCCACAGTGTTAAAGGGACTCGCAAGCCTGAACTATTCGCCACTTTCATTATAATAAGCGTTTCGCTATTTGCAGGGCTGAGCAGTTTAACTAATAAAGACTCACTTTTAATTTTGCGCTTATATAAGGGGTAGGCATCACCAATTTGAGTATAAGAAAGTAATTGCGAGTTATGTAATTGATATACTTGAACGTGGTTTAGCAAAGGATTGTTTAGTGACAATATTTGCTCAGTATTATAACTAAGTGTGTTTTTTATTTTAAATTTTATCCATACAGGACGCTGCTCTAGTCCTAAATTAAGGGGTTTTCCTGTGTTTTTTTGCCACTGTATATGGCTACTTTGTTGTGCGCTTAATAGCGACGTTGGTTCAAAAGAGTAATACAGGTTATTAATGTTTTGAGAGTTAAAATCGTGTTTTATTATTACTGGGTTTGCGAAAGAGCAAAAAGTGAAAAGGAATACTAATAGGCTTAAAAGTGCCTTTGCATAGGCCATTAACGATCTTCTAAACCAAAAACACGGTGAAAGTTTTCTGTAGTTTTACGGGCCACAACTTCTTCATCTATTTTATAAAGTTGTGCAACCGTTCGACAGATATAAGGAAGCAGGGCAGGTTCATTTTTACGTGATTTAGGTTTTGGCTTAACTGTTCGTGGAATTAAAAATGGTGCATCAGTTTCTATTAATAATCGATCTAGAGGAATGCTAGGCACTAGCAGTTGTAAATCTTTTCTACGCCTTTCATCACATACCCAACCCGTTATACCAATATATAGACCTAAATCTAAATATTGCTTTAGAGCTGCTGAGTTACCCGTAAAGCAGTGGAGTACACCGCGAATATTAAACTCTTTTAATATACTTAACATGTCGTCACTTGCATCACGCTCATGCAAGTAAACAGGTAAATCTAATTTTTCAGCAAGTGCTAATTGGCGCCTAAAAACACTGCGCTGTACATCGCGAGGCGAAAAGTCGCGGTTATAATCAAGACCGCACTCACCAATAGCAATAACATGCTTATTATTTGCAAGTATAGTTAGTTGTGCTTCTAGTTCATTAGTGGCTGATTTTGCATCATGCGGGTGAATACCCGCCGTAGAATATTGAAGATGCTTTGTTGCAAGATCAAGTGATTGCTGACTGCTTGCAATATCACAACCAATAATAAGCATATTTGTAACACCCGCTTCATTGGCACGGGTAATTACATCGTGATGCTGCTCATCAAATTGATGATTAGTTAAGTTAACTCCAGCATCAATTAACGTATATGACATTACTTAGTACGTTTAACGCGAATAGAGCGGTTTTGCCCTTCTTTATGCAGCAAAAATGAGTTAAATACACCTCGGCTAATGGTAACTGTATCAGACTCTTTTAATTTAAGGCTGTCTGAGCCAATTTGACGCCACTCTTGGTTGTTGTCAAGGCTGATAATGAGCTCGCCATACGGTGCCTCGTCAACTGATAAAACAAGCGCAGTGATGTTTTCGTTTTTATCTTTTGTGATTTCTTTATGTTCTAAGCCAAAATCTTCAGTAGTTGTTGCTGGCGCTATAGCCGCAACGGGTACATTAGAAGATTCTTTAGGCGGGGTAAGTGTTTTTGTTACTGATGGCTTAACTAGTGACTTACCCGCGATTGTATTGTCGTAACAAAGTAAGCGGTTAAAATCGTTTTCAATAAAGCTACATGCCTGTAACGCTTGAGTATTAAACTCTGTTTGCGCAGCAAAAGTCGGTGCGCTTAATAAAACCAATAGTGAGAGTAGTTGTTTTTTCATTTTATTCCTCAGATTCTTTTTGTGGTTTAGCGGTATAAAACTTTGCTAAAATTAGACCTAGTTCAAACAGAAGAAGCATCGGAAATGCTAGCAATGTTTGTGATAATACATCAGGCGGTGTTAAAAACATCGCGACTACAAAAACACCCACGACGATATAAGGGCGCTTTTCTTTTAAGCTTTTTGTTGTTGTTGCGCCACTCCAGCATAGCAACATAATAGCCACAGGAATTTCGAAAGCGACGCCAAATGCAAAAAACAATTTTAATACAAATCCTAGATAGCTAGCGATATCGGGTGCTAGAGTCATCATTTCGGGACCTGTACTTGTAAAAAAACCTAATATAATTGGTAGTACTGCAAAGTAGCAAAAAGCGATACCCCCATAAAACAAGACAACGCTTGAGATTAGTATAGGTATTAGCATTTTCTTTTCATTCTGGTACAAGCCAGGAGCTATAAACCCCCAAATTTGATGAAGTATCCATGGAGTAGATAATAAAGCCGCAACAAAAAAAGTAAGCATCATAGGGACTATAAAAGGGTCACTCACATTTATAGCTATCATGGTCGCGCCATTAGGTAAATGAACTACTAATGGTGCAGCTATAAGTTCGTAAATATCATCTTTAAAATAAAACAGCGCGATAAAAAATAATAAAATGCTCAATAGCGCTTTTATTAGCCGATCACGCAACTCAATTAAATGAGCTACAAACCCTGATTTTACTTCCTCAGCCATTATTTTTTATACCATGTAGTAAGTTGACCACAAAGTGAGAAATAAATTTCACTTTTTCTCATCAAGTTGTTGGTTATTTGATGTATCAGATTGTTGTTTCTTGTAGCTGTGAGTAACTGATTCAGCCGCTTTTTGTAGCTCTGTTAGTGAGCTTTGTAACTCAGGGCTTAAATCTTTTAATTCTTGCTGTTCTGCTTTTTTAAGGTTTTCGTGCAGCTCATGGATGCGAAGTTCTTCACTTACTTCGGCTTTTACTGAGTTGGCAAGTGATTTAGCGGTTTTAACCCATTTACTCACTGTTCTAATCGCAACAGGTAAGCGCTCAGGGCCGAGCACCACTAAACCAACAATAAAAATAACAACAAGTTCCCACATGCCCATACTAATTAAACCTTATTGTTATCTTTGTTTTTTTCAGTATCGGTTGAGTTGTCAGCAGTGTTTTTTTCTGATTGTTGAATTTGCTCGGATTTCTCTTTCTCGCTCATTTGATCATCCGACATTGCTTTTTTGAAGCCCTTTACAGCGCCCCCAATATCGCCACCCATACCGCGTAGTTTTTTTGTGCCAAAAAGTAAAACTATGATCGCTAAAACAATTAATAATTGCCAAATACTAATACCACCAAAACCCATGGTTTTCTCCAATATATAAAACGGTTAAATGTTTATTTTAAATACTAATTATACGCTCACTAGCGCAAATAGCACCCAGTTTATGCGCTGCGCCATGCCGCTATAAAGCTAATAGCCGATAAGCTTATTGCAAGACTTGCAGCTATTAAATCGTGCTGTAAATAACAAAGTGTTGCCATAATCATTGTAGCACTACCAAATAAACTCAATATTAAAGGTTTATGAGATACCTTTTGTTCTTGAGGTTGAATGTGTGGTGCACGCTTTAAATTTTGGTAAATTAGATCCGGTAACTCGGGCATTTTTTCAGCCCAAAATGGCAAGTTAGCATACATTTGCTTCAGTACTGATAGCGGTCCAACTTGTTGCTTTACCCAGTCTTCTAAAAAGGGCTTAGCTGTTTTCCATAAGTCGAGTTGTGGGTATAGCTGACGCCCCAATCCTTCAACGTATAATAAAGTTTTTTGTAGTAATACTAATTGCGGCTGTACCTGCATGTTAAAACGACGTGCAGTATTAAATAGATTTACGAGTACGTGCCCAAATGAAATTTCAGCCAAAGGTTTATTAAATATAGGCTCGCAAACTGTGCGAATCGCAAATTCAAATTCTTCAATGCTAGTATCTGGTGGTACCCAACCAGAATCAACGTGTAGTTGTGCAACTTGGCGATAATCACGATTAAAAAAGGCGATAAAGTTTTCAGCTAAATAGCGTTTATCTTCTTTGCTTAACGTACCAACAATACCGCAATCAATACCGATATACATTGGGTTTTCAGGGTGCTCTCGAGAGACGAAAATATTACCCGGATGCATGTCGGCATGAAAAAAGCTGTCTCTAAACACCTGCGTAAAAAATACTTCTACGCCACGCTCAGCAAGTAATTTCATATTAGTGTTTTGCGCCATAAGTGCATCGGTATCAGAGACGGGTATGCCGTAAATACGCTCCATTACCAGCACATTGCTACGGCTGTAATCACTGTAAACTGCAGGGATATATAATGAATCAGAGCCTTCAAAATTGCGTTTTAGTTGAATGCCGTTGGCACCTTCTCGCATTAAGTCGAGCTCGTCTAGGAGTGTTTTTTTATATTCTTTAACTACTTCAACCGGGCGCAGGCGTTTTGATTCGTTATGTACTTTTGCAAGTACCTTTGCGAGCTTTTCCATTAGCGCTAAATCGGCATTAATTTGCTCATAAATATTGGGTCTAATAACCTTAATTACGACATCTTGCTCAATACTCTGCTCATCAATAAGTTTTGCTGTATGTACTTGCGCTATAGATGCAGAAGCTAGTGGAGTTTGTGAAAACTCACTAAATAATTCACTTATATCGTTAATTTCGAGCGCTTTTTCTATTATTTTCTGTGCAAGTTCGCCTTCAAATGGTTGAACTTGATCTTGTAAAAACGCAAGCTCTAAAGCGATATCATGAGGGAGCAAATCACGACGAGTAGAAAGCATTTGACCAAATTTGATCCAAACGGGGCCCAGCTCTTGCAGTGCTAAACGTAAACGAAGCCCTGCCGGCTTTTCTTTGTGCTGATTACGCAGCCAAAATAAACTGCCACGGGCTACTTTACCAAACCAAGGCACTTTATGCTTTGGAATTAGCTCGTCTAGTCCATAGCTAAGTAACGTTTTGGTGATGTTATACAAACGTGCAGTCGACACAAAAAATCCTTAGCGGGTGTTTGAAGGTAAAAAAGAGTTTAAGAGGGCGTTAATGCGTTGCTCAACGGCAGCGACTTGTCCTTTGAGCTCTCTATTTTTTTGTTTAAATTGCTCAAGTTCTAATGGATGAATAGTAATTGCGAGCTCATCTTGGCATAAACTTGTAAGCATGGTACTTATTTTAGTATTGATTTTGCTGCTCTTTTGTTTTAGTTCTTTTAAATGCAGGTATAACTGCTGAGCGGGGGCATCGCCAATGTATTTAGAAAGTTGTTCAGGCCAATCAATATCAATACCTGAAAATGCATTGCTATAAGTTTGCGCAATGTTTAAATCGCCTTGTAAGTCGAGCTTATCTTGGCGAATTAATTGGGTAAGCATTGCAGGGTTTTTGAGCGCTAAAAGTGTGTCTATATCTGCGCTGATCATACAATCTGCGTTTTCATTGCTTTGAGCGCTGTATAAGTGTAATTGATCAGCACTATAAACGAGTTGGATGCTTTGTTGCCAATCTCTTATTTCAACCACTAAGCGCTTATGTTTAACGGCGTTTAGCTTTTGAGATAATTGTGGGTCCAGGCTAAGCGCTTGATTTAGTACACGCTCAATAAGCGAGAGTACAAAATTAGGTAACATAAAAAACTCAGATGACATTGCACCTTTATTGTTTTTGGTTATTTTTTCAAGCGCCATAACTGCTAGCCTTAATATTTAAAACCACGATGCAGTGCAACAATTCCGCCTGTGAGGTTTTGGTATGTTGTTTGTTCAAAGCCTGCATCTTCCATCATCGCTTTTAATGTGTCTTGATCTGGATGCATACGAATAGACTCAGCTAAATACTTGTACGATTCACTGTCGTTAGCAACTAGCTTACCCATTGTTGGCAATAAATTAAATGAGTAAAAATCGTAAGCTTTACTAAGTACGTCATGCTCTGGTTTTGAAAACTCTAAAACAAGTAATCTGCCACCTGGCTTTAAAATACGGTACATAGATCGTAATGCTTTGTCTTTATCGGTAACGTTACGTAAGCCAAAGGCAATAGTGATCACATCAAAGCTATTATCTGGAAATGGCAGCATTTCTGCATTCATTTGTACGTAGTCAATATTGCCTACTAAGCCAAGATTATGTAGTTTTTCACGACCAACCTTAAGCATAGATGAATTTATATCGCCCAAAACAACTTGACCGGTTTCGCCAACTAGTTGACTAAATTTTGCCGTTAAGTCGCCAGTGCCGCCGGCTAAATCGAGTACATGATGGCCTTTACGAACACCTGAGCTTGCAATAGTTTGACGTTTCCATAAACGATGCACACCAAAAGACATTAAATCATTCATTACATCGTATTTTGCAGCTACTGAGTGAAATACATCAGCAACCATAGAAGCTTTATCGCCCTCGGCTACTGTTTTATAACCAAAATGCGTGGTCTTTTGTTCGGTTTCGTTCATGACTAATCTCTATCGTGACAATAGAGGTTAGTGTACTTTATTGTACGCAGTAGGTGCAATTTGAATATGATTTATCAGGTAATTTATTGCCCTGCAGTGTAGCTACTTTGCCCTAATGACCGCGCTTTAAAAGCCGCATGAGACGCTTTTTTAGCTAACTGGTTAAAATCATCTTCTTGTAGATGTTGAGCAATTCCTAGAGATAAGCCAATACTAGGTAACTTAATCCCTGTTTTTGAACTAACAAAGCGAAGCTTTTCGACTCCATTTCGGACTTTTTCAGCAATAACATTGGCTGTTTCTGGGTCTATATCGGCGAGTAAAACAGTAAATTGATCTTTAGCTGTACGGCCAGGCAAGCCACTTTGAAAAACATATTTTTGCACTTGTTTAGCTACTTTATTCAAAATAACTTCACCAATTATATCACCGTAATTTTCAGTAAAGTGATCAAGGTTATCTATTTGAATCGCAATGGCGCAAATAGACTTTTTTTGATTAGTCCATACTTGAGTTTGTTGCGTTAAATAATGGCGTTTATAAAGCCCTGTTTGGCTATCAATAATATGTTGTTTACGAAGTTGATTTAGCTGCTTTTTTGTTTTTTCGTGTAGTTGTTTGGCTTTACTTAGTTCTTGCTTAAATTGCTTGTGTTGATTTAGTAATTCGGCGGTTTG
Organism: Pseudoalteromonas sp. Z9A6; assembly: GCF_011378805.1. NCBI lineage: Bacteria > Pseudomonadati > Pseudomonadota > Gammaproteobacteria > Alteromonadales > Pseudoalteromonadaceae > Pseudoalteromonas > Pseudoalteromonas sp. Z9A6. The sequence goes on along the minus strand of NZ_WTKZ01000067.1, from coordinate 4,233 downwards.
ATTATGAAGTACTTCAAGCGCTTGACGGCTTTGTTCTATGTTGTTCTCATCTAGTGAATGTACGCATTCGCTCACCTGACCCGCAAAGCGAATTATCTGTTTTTCAGTAGCTTGAGAATTTTGAGAAAGTGAACTTATAACACCATCAACATTTTGAATCATGTTGACTTGCTCTGTGTGACCGGTATTTAAAAATTCAGCATGGAGCTGTTCAATTAAAACACTGTCTATATTATCTTCAACCGCAATAGCGCGGTCTAAGGCTTTGTTCAGCTCAAGGTTAGTTTGGCTAGTATAGGTATAAACAACTTGATAATTGAGCGGCGTAGGAGAAAGTGCATAGCGCTCTAAAAACACACACACTTTAGTCATCTTCTCTTGTGCAATAGCCATGGAATCATGGAACATCATTTTAAATACCAACTAAGTACGCATAAGTGCAAATTTTAAAATATCTCATTCCATGAGGCGGTTATGCGTCCGAGCTTTTTATTATTTTTTTATACAGTAATCATTATCCGCGCTATTTAAAAGCAAAAACGATAGTTAGGGAACTTAAATTTTACTTTAGCAGCCCAATCGCTGTTTTTCTCATCAATTCGGCTGGTTTTTACTTCTGTTAACGTATGTAGCATTATTTCAATATGCTAGTTTGTCTCATTTACTTGCTATTTCTTTAGCCTACGATAGTTTTATGCAATCTATTGCATCATCAAGTTAAATAATAATGAATCTTTTTTTACCAAAAACGCTTCGCCAAACGCTTCTTGGCATAACTGCTTTATGTTCGTTAAGTGCATGTCAAATAACCACACCCAACGCGAATGAGCAGTTTACTCAAGTGGCACAATCTATTGTTCAATATAGAGAAAGTATAAACCCTTATAGCAGTTCAAAAGGGGTTGATGGTTATTTACTTGCCAATTTATCGCCAGAATTTCTAGCAGAGCAGTACAAAAGTAATACTCAATTATTAGCAGACTTAGATGCCGTAGATGCAACTAAGCTTAGTGACGAAAATCAAATTAACTTAAGTATTATTCGTGCCCAAGTGCAAAATAGCGTAGACGAATATGTGTTTAATGCGCATTACATGCCGCTTACATCTGAGTATGGTTTTCACTCCGGTCTGTCGTACATCGTTAACAGTTCCCAATATAAAAAAGAGCAAGATTTAGATACATACCTTGCACGTTTAGCACAAATCCCCCGCTTTTTTGAGCAAAATATATATTGGATGAAAAAAGGGCTCGAAACAGGTCTCACCCAACCAAAAGCAGTTTTAGAAGGATACGAAGACTCCATAAGTACTTATATTGTTGATGATGTAACTCAATCAGAATTTTATAAACCGTTTTTAGCTAACACTGCCAGTTTAAGTGAGAGTGACTTTTATGCACTTCAACAGCGAGCTAAAGTTGTTTTAAAAAATAAAGTAATACCAGCATATAAAAGCTACTTAACGTTTTTTACTGAGCAATACCAACCGGGCGCCCGCACAAGTATTGGTATTTCAGAAACCCCTAATGGCAAAGCTTTTTATAAAAACCGTGCTAAGCATTACACCACTACCGACATGACACCAAAAGAGATCCACGAGCTAGGCTTAAAAGAAGTTGCTCGCATTCGAGGTGAAATGGAAGCTGTAATAAAAGAAGTTGGCTTTAAAGGCTCATTTGCTGAGTTTATTCACTTTTTACGTACTGACCCACAGTTTTACGCAACAACACCTGAGCAACTTTTGAAAGAAGCATCTTACATTGCTAAAAAAATGGATGCACAGCTGCCTAAGTTATTTCATACCTTACCGCGCAAACCTTATGGCGTGGCACCGGTGCCCGCAAGTATTGCCCCTAAATACACAACAGGTCGGTATTCTGGCTCTAATCGAGATGATGAAGCTGGATACTACTGGGTAAATACTTACGCTTTAGATAAGCGCCCTTTGTATGTTTTAGAAGCATTAACTTTGCACGAAGCAGTGCCAGGTCATCATTTACAAATATCACTTAATGCAGAGCTTGAAAATTTGCCGAGCTATCGTCGTGATGCTTACCTTTCGGCATTTGGCGAAGGTTGGGGGCTTTACTCTGAATATTTAGGTTTAGAGGCAGGCTTTTATCAAGACCCATATAGCCGTTTTGGTCGCTTAACTTATGAAATGTGGCGAGCAGCACGTTTGGTTGTTGATACAGGGATGCACATGTATGGCTGGAGCCGCGAGCGAGCTATGAACTTTATGAGCGAGAACACCGCGCTTTCGCTGCATAATGTTAAAACAGAAACTGACCGTTATATATCTTGGCCAGCTCAGGCACTGTCATACAAAATTGGTGAGTTAACTATTAAACGTTTACGTGTTGAAGCAGAGCAAGCGCTTGGACCAAATTTTGATATTCGCGAATTTCATCATCAGGTTCTTCGCCATGGTTCAGTGCCCTTGTCAGTATTAGAAACACAGGTACGTTTATATATAAAAAATGAGTTAACTAAGCTGCAAAATTAGCTTTGTAGGGCTTATAAACCTTGAACAAACAAAGGTGTTGTGTCATTTTGACCGCAACACCTTTTTTATACCACAGACCTAGTAATGTAGTTTATTTTAGCGACTTCAATCGTCAAAATATTCACATACTACGCAATAGGTATTATTTAAAAATATAGCCATCAAGGGGCCTTAGATGAGCAATTTCATTATGTTTAGTATTGACGTATTTGCGAGTATTTTTATTATCGCACTTGGGTTAATTGTGCTTACTGTTATTATTTTCTACTTTCGCGATATAACACAAACAAAACATGCTATTAGGCGTAACTACCCAGTAATTGGCCGCTTTCGATATTTTTTTGAACGCCAAGGTGAATTTTTCAGACAATACTTTTTTGCCCTCGATCGAGAAGAAATGCCATTTAACCGCGCTGAGCGCAGTTGGGTTTACCGCGCAGCAAAAGATGTCGATCGCACCGCTGCATTTGGTTCAACACAAAGCTTAGAAGTGACGGGTACGGTTATGTTTATGAACTGTGCTTTTCCTACTTTAGATGAAGAGGCACTCGACCCGAGTAATGTTACTTTAGGTCCGTATTGTAAAACACCTTACACCACTAATTCGTTATTTAATGTGTCGGGCATGAGCTTTGGTGCGCTTTCAAAGCCTGCTGTGCGCGCTTTATCAAAAGGTGCTAAATTAGCGGGTTGCTGGATGAACACAGGTGAAGGGGGCTTAAGCCCTTACCACCTTGAAGGTGGCGCCGATTTGGTATTTCAAATTGGTACAGCTAAATATGGTGCTCGAGACGAGCATGGAAACTTAAGCACCGAAAAACTTAAAGAAATAGCAGCTCACGAACAAGTCAAAATGTTCGAGCTAAAAATGAGCCAAGGTGCAAAACCAGGTAAAGGCGGTATGTTACCAGGGCGCAAAGTTAACGCCGAAATAGCTAAAATTAGGGGTATTCCAGAAGGGCAAGATTCGATTAGCCCAAATGGACACCCTGAAATCAAAAACCCAGCCGACATTCTCGATATGATTGCCACTGTACGTAATGCCACAGGAAAACCAACAGGCTTTAAAGCCGTTATTGGTGATTACACCTGGTTAGAAACGTTATTTGCAGAAATAAATCATCGTGGCATTGAGTCGGCACCCGATTTTATAACAATTGATAGTGCTGATGGTGGTACGGGGGCTGCACCGCAGCCGCTTATGGATTCGGTGGGTTTACCTCTTCGCGAAAGCTTGCCGCTTGTAGTTAATATGCTTGAAAAGCACGGGCTTCGAGATCGCGTGAAAATTATTGCATCGGGTAAATTAATCGTCCCTTCAAAGGTTGCATGGGCATTAGCGCTTGGTGCTGATTTTGTTGTATCGGCTCGTGGTCATATGTTTGCACTGGGCTGTATTCAGGCAATGCAATGTAATAAAGATACCTGTCCGACCGGGATCACTACGCATAACGAGCGTTTGCAACGCGGCTTAAATGTAGCTGATAAAGCGCAACGAGTAGCTAACTATAATAAATACATTCATTACGGAGCCGGTTTAATTGCTCACTCATGCGGTGTAACAAGTGCACGAGAGTTGGCTCGTAAGCATGTACGTATAGTGCAAGAAAGTGGGCTTTCAGAGCCGCTTGATAAAATTTATGAAAACTACAAGTAAGTTTTAACTAACTAGAAGGCGCTTATAGCTGTCTCTTGATCACAAGTCTGACTCAAGAGATTTTGCTAAA
>NZ_WTKZ01000066.1:0-21018 GCF_011378805.1 Pseudoalteromonas sp. Z9A6 | reverse complement strand
GTGCTAGATATTTAGCAACTTAGGCTGACACAGAATTCTGAACGCCCTCTTTTTCGTATTTTCAGCCACACTTATATCACTTAAGCTAACCGATTAACGATCCGCTATTGTGAAATATATTCTTTATTCTCTTTTTTTAATTTGTTCTGTATATGTTCAAGCAAAGGAGCCCATCCTTGTTGTTACAGAGTTAGCACCGCCAAATCAGGTGTTGATTAATGGTGAGGTAGCAGGTGAAGGTACTCAATTTATCAGAGATATATTTGCTGAGGCTGATCTAACGCCGAATATTCAAATGTACCCTTGGGCACGTGCTTATAAAATTGCAGTTGAACTTAAAAACACCTTTATATACAGCCTTGCACGTACTGTAGAGCGAGAAGATAAATTTTATTGGATTGGGCCTGTTGGACGTTTCGAACTGGGCTTTATTGGTCTATCAGAGCGTGATGATCTTATTATAAACAATACTGAACAAGCAAAAGTGTATAAAATTGCTATGCAGCGCAATGACTTTTCAACACAAACCCTCGCAAAACTAGGCTTTGAAGTTGTTTTAACCTCTGATATTCAAAAGTCATACTCTTTACTACTAGCTAAAAAAGTAGATTTAATTGTAGACGATCCTTTATATATGCAGCAGATGAGTGACTATTTAAAGCTTGAACCAGGTCACTTAAAATTTGTTTATAAAATTAATGAGCTAACAATTGATGCTTATTTAGCTGCGAATAAAAAAACAGATATGCATTTAATAGAAGCACTGCAAGCTGCATTTTTAAAAATAAAGCAAATAAAAGGGCTCCCTTATGAAAGATAAATCATTGAAGGTAAGTATGCTTATGGGCGACAAAATCATCTTTCATTTTTAACTTTTTATATTCTTTGTTAAATCGCTTTATGACACACAACTACTTACTTATTAAATACGATGCAATTTAGCATGCGCACAAATAGGTAATTTTTGCAGCCTTACAGCACCTTTCCCACTTTATAGTCAAAGGTCCCAGCTAATGCATTACTGTAAATATGAGCCAAGAATTAGATCTATTTTCTTTTTAAAAAATTATAAGAAGAGAAATGGGCGGTATTAATCACAAGCTTAAACTCACTTGCATTAACACAATTGCTTAAAAGAATGGCTTAGAAGAATAGAAAAACAAATACTAGGAGGGGCTAATAACAGGCGTTGCTTGGTTTATGTCAAATTTCAGACACAAAAAAAGCGCCTTAAGCGCTTTTTTTCATTTTACTTAAAAAGTAAAATTATACAGCTGTGATGTTATCAGCTTGTGGACCTTTTTGACCTTGTGAAAGAGTGAACTCTACACGTTGGCCTTCAGCTAAAGTTTTGAAACCTTCGCTTTTGATTGCTGAGAAATGTGCGAAAACGTCTGGGCCATTTTCTTGCTCGATGAAACCAAAACCTTTAGACTCGTTGAACCACTTAACTGTACCTGATACGATGTTAGACATTGTAATATCCTGATATAAAATAAAAATATGCTCATAAGAGCGGGTGTAGCAAAAAATGAGATGGTACTTTAAAAACTTCAGGACGGTACTACAAGTATTACTTATACAACATCGAAATGGAGATTTATAGCTTACATGCTTTCTTTCTAGCTGCTGCCCACTATATAGATTTTTTAAAATATGTCAAGTACCTATCTACAATCAGAATGATAAACAACCAAAACCGCTTTCATTGGTTATTAAAATTCAAATTCTAATGCGAGCCTAAAACTATGATTTTTTTCTGATTGGCTTATCTCAGTGATGAAACCCGCTTCCCATTTTAACTGCTTTTGTCCATCGAAACGCTGCAAACCTATAAACCCAGGCCCTATGCCTACAAAGTCTTCTCCTACGTACACCTCAATAGATGGCTGAAAAGCAGAACGGTAGCGATAGCGATATTGCGCTCTAAACTCGCTTTCCCATTCATTTTGTATATCCTGCCCCCACTCGTAAACCAAAAAAGCATTCATAGTTAAGCTTGTTTTGCCAAACTCTTTTTCGATCACAAAACCCGAAGTTGCTTCATACACATCTTCATTATGTTTTTTTTCAAGCTCAAATAATGCCCCCCAATCAGCCCATAATTTACCTTGCTCAATTAATTGCCAGCGTAGTTCAAGCTCATAAGCTTCTAAACCAAAGTCGCCGTTGTCATCTCGCTCACCAACTAAATAGCCTTCTAGTGCCATTGTATCGTTAATAGCACCGCCACCACCCAAACGCTGCGCTAGTATGTTGCCACTATCTGTTTGGTGCGACACTAACCGCCATTCAAACTCTCGCTCAAAAGGTAAAACATAGGGGTGATATACCTTATCAACAACAATTCCATCGGCCTTTGCTGGGGTTGAAAGTACCAACAAACAAAAAACGGTAAAGCTAAGCGCTAAATATAGGTTGAGTGCTTTCATACACGTTCCTTAGAAATTGAAGCCGAAATAACATAACAAAGTGATAAAAATATCACGCTACTTGTACTATATATAAGTACACTCATTAGATCCGGGGTAGCCTCGTAACCAACCAGGGCGCGCAGTACGCGCCCGAGTTCAGAGTTTTCGCTTAAAACATCGCGTAAATCCCACACGGTTGCGGTGTTGGTAATTAAGTCTATTTGGCTTGCCAAATCCAGTGCAACTAATAACTTAGCCGCGCTGTTAAAAGCAAGCAAAGTAAAAAGCGGATACATACCAAAGCGGTGCTTAATTGCATTCATTAAAAAGTACAGCAATACGCTAAAACTTAAACAAATTCCAACACCTAATAAAGTGCCAATAAATAAGCTTTGCCCTGCATCATTACTTTGCCAAAAACTGGTGAGGTAAATAATATAGTGGCTTAAATACAATGTTATTGTGCTTATAACAGCAATATAAAAAGCCGCTGATTTTTGTTTTATTGCAAATACTAATACGGCTATAAATATAGTAATACATAGCCCTATTTGTGAGTACTCTAGCCCTTGGTGTTCAAACCACTGGCTCACCCACGACGCACTTTGCATGTACAAAAACGACATGAGCGCGCCAATTAATAAAGCAGATCCTATTTTTAAAGCGCTTTGTTTTTTAACTACTTGTAGTAGCACTAATAAAATAGCCACAGGTAGCAATTGATTAAGGCTCATGACTAAACTAGTTATTAGCATGCTTCGCCTCCTCATCACCAACTATTACAACGCCCCTTGCTGTATTGGGCGAAAACTCACCAAAAAATTCGTAATACCCTTTACTAAGCGGCCCTATATAAATAATGCTTTTACGGTTTGGGTAGAGTACTTTTTCTCTGTTTAGATCAAAGCTATCAAACTCTTCTGGTGTGCTATCTTGGTTTTCTATCAATAGTTTTACTTTTTTATTTGCGGGAATGGTAATTTGTGAGGGGTAGAACAAGTGATCTTTCAAAACAATAAGGTACTCTTTACTCGCCGCGTTAAACGACAAAAATAGCAAACAACAAAGGCACCGATTAAATAAACGTTTAGTCACTTTTTACTCCTGTAAAAGTAACCTTAACGGTTAGTCCGCCTAAAGGGCTATTCGCTAAATGAATACTTGCGCCATAAATAGCAATTATATGTTGCACAATCGCCATACCTAAACCAGCACCTTGCTCGCCTGATGGATGCAGATCACCTCCTACTCGATAAAAACGATTGAATATTCGCTCTTTTTGTTCTTCAGTCATACCCGCACCAGAATCATCAATTTGCCAACTAAAGCCGTTATTACTTGATGCTAATTTAATTATAATCTGACCATTATCAGGTGTGTATTTTATGGCATTGCTAAGTAAATTAGCGATAAGTGTGGTTAATGTAAACTCATCACCATTAATTACAAAATCATCGCCTTCAAGACTAATGGTTTGGTTTTTTTCATCTATTTTGTCGTATTGCTCCGATACGACTTGCTGAGTAATCGTTAGCAATGATTGTTCACTAAATTGCCTCTGCCATTGTTCAGGCTGAGTGCGCCCTAAAATTAGCATTTGTTCAACAATATTACTTAAGCGATTAATGCCCTGCGACATAGCTTGTAATTCTTGATGGTCTTGCAGATTACTTTGTTTATTAGCCAAATTATGTACATTAATTTTTAAACTACTAAGTGGGGTACGTAATTCGTGAGCTGCATCTGAGGCAAAAAAGCGCTCCCGTAAGTAGGCAGTTTCTACGCGTTTAAATAAGTCGTTTAAACGATTAATAACCGGTTTAATTTCCTCGTCGGTTACTTGCCAGTTAATTGGCGTAAAGTCGTTCGCTTGGCGAGACGCTAACTGCTTAGATAATCGAGTAAGAGGGGCTAATGCGTATTTAACAAAAAAGCTAATAAAAATAGCAAGCAGAGGGACTGCCCATAGCATAGGTAACATTGCAGATAAAATAACGGCTTCAGCTAATTCAAAACGCTTTGCCATAGGTTCAGCAACGATGACTTTACGGGTGTTTTTACTCATCACAAATACCCGCATACGCTGCCCTGCTAGATTGGCCGTTTGAAAGCCCTCGCTAAAACTAATTTGGTTATTCGTTAAACTCGATGAGCCACTAAGTAAATTATTATTTTGCCAAATTTGATACAACAACTGAGCGCTATTATTATTTACTTGTACTGCATCTGTGCTTAGTGCCAATGGTTGCTCAATTAAAACGCCAGCCACTATTTTAAGTTCATCATCAAGCAAACTTTCGCCGTGGTGCATACTTTTTTGATAGCCTTTTACTAATGCTAAAAAGCAAGTTAGCACCATCATTGAAAGTAAAATTAAGGTCAGACGTTTACGAATAGACATTTTCAACCTCGAAAAACAAATACACTCTAACGCTTACCAACCACGTAGCCAATGCCACGTAAGGTTTTAATAAAATCACTAGGGAATTTTTTACGAAGATGATGAATATGCACCTCTATGGCATTAGAGCCAACTTCTTCACCCCATTGGTAAAGTTTGTTTTCGAGTTGTTGTTTTGATTGTACCCTTCCCTGATTTTCCATCAGCGCTTTTAAAAGCATGTATTCTCTTCGCGGTAGCGTAAGTGACTGCCCACTTAGTTTAACTGTATGAGCAGAGGTATCCATTACTACATCACCACAGCGCAATAAGCTTGACTGAGTTTGGTTAATGCGCCGGCTTGCTACACGTAATCGAGCAAATAACTCAGCAGGGTCAAACGGCTTTGCAAGGTAATCATCTGCCCCCATATCGAGCCCTTGGACTTTGTCGTCAATACTGCCGCGAGCAGTTAAAATAACCACAGGAATAACTTTTTTTTGCGCTTTAATATGCTTTAAAACTTGCGAGCCGTCGCCATCAGGCAATCCTAAATCGAGAATAACAAGCTCAATCTCACCACTAGAAAGGCACTCTAAGGCGTGCTTTACTGTGCCACTGTGCTCTACGCTGTAGCCCTCTTGGCGCAAAGAGCGAATAAGCCCTTGCGCCACTAAATGATCGTCCTCAACGAGTAATAAATGCATTATGTGTTTATCTTTTTAATTTTTTATCTACTTTTGCCAATAGCTGACTTATTGCTTGTTGACGATATTTATCTGCTTTTGCCCGAGTATCACGAATCCCAGCAGCTTGTGCTACAAGTAGTCGTGCTTTAGCTTGTTTATAATCGCCTTCGTCATACAAGTATTCACCGTATAAGTAATTAGTATCAATGCCTTCGAGATTAAAAGCGAGCGCTTGTTTAAATAATTTTTCAGCTTTGTCGTCATCACCAAAACCAATTGGCCAGCCAGGTACTTTGCTATAAAGCGTTGCAAGGCTTGCGTAAGCTGAGCCATTTAATGCAGTGCCATCAATCGAGAGTGCATTTTCGAGTGACGCTTTTGCTTCTTTTGCTAAACCAAGTGCGCCCAAGCCCCCTTTTGCGCCAGCAAAACTAGCTAACACAATGCCATTCCAAATATGTGTTTGCGCTGAGCTTGGATAGTTTTTAACAAATAATGCGCTTTGCTCACTTAGTTGCGTAAACGCGTCTATTTGCGCATCGTCTTCAAGTTCGTAATTAGCAATTGCCCACTTTTGTTGAATATCGGTTAAGTCTTGCGCTTCATCTGCGTGTACTGCAGTTGCAAATACAGAGGTTAGTATTAAATAAAATGTGAGTGTAAATTTATACATAATTTTGCCCTTGTGTGTTTGTTAACTTAAAAAACGTTTAATTTTAGGAAGTTGCTTTGCAATAGCGTTATCAACAACGCTTGGGAATACGCCATTTATGCGTGCAAATAATTTTTCAGGGAAACCAATAAAGCGCCTTGTTTGGTTTGAACTTATAAGTGCTAATAACTCTTGAGCAACTAATTCTGGCGAGTCCATTTTATTGCCGAGCTCTTTATTCATTGCCCGCGCTTTACTGCTATTAATAGATGTATCTGTTGCTCTTGGTGCTAAATAGGTCACTTTAATGCCTGAGCCGTTAAGCTCACGAGAGAGCGCTTCTGTAAAGCCACGTAAACCGAATTTACTGGCGCAATAAAGCGTTTGAAACGGGTAGCCAATACTGCCAAACGATGATCCCACGTTAACAATAGTGCCTTTGGTATACGCTAACTGCCCTAAAAATAGCTGGCATAATTTAATAGGCACCGACAAATTAGTAATGAGCATATTATCTATTTGCTCATTACTTGTGTGCTCAAGGCTTTGCATTGTATTTATACCTGCGTTATTAATAAGTAATTTAACGCCGCCGAGTTGCTTGGCTTTTATTGCTAGGTTAATACGTGCTGTATCGTCGGTTAAATCGCCCGTAAATATTTCACTGTCTGGGCATGCACGGCTCAGTTTTTCAAGGGCTTGGGTATTTCGCCCTACAAGCAGTAACTTCCACCCTTTTGCATATAGGGCTTTAGCAATCGCTTGCCCTATTCCGCCTGTTGCACCAGTGAGCACACACAAAGAACTACTCATACCAATTTGCCTTGTACACGTGCTTTAAAAAATGGTTCGTCATCGAGTCCACGAAATATATCGCCGTATAAACGATAAAAGCACTTTGCACCATGAAGTATGGCTTGCTGATCCGCCTCGTCTGTTATTTGGTTCATTAGGTTTTCAAAAAACTTTACATGCTCTATATCAAGCACGCCGTGAGAGGTTAAATAACTAAATGCTTTTTTAGGTAAGCCCACAGCATTTGCAATGTTTGAAGCCGCGCCATCAGCAAGCGCTATAGAAGTGCCTTCAAGCACATGCACCATGCCAAAAAAGCTCAACGGATTTTTACGTGCAATGGAGTCGTACGCATACGACACCATCATTTCGGTAGCAAATTGCGGCTGACTACACCGTACTGTTTCTTTGTCAAAACCACATGCTGCAATGTCATTAAGTACCCACTCTTGATGACCAATCTCTTCTTCAATATATTCTGCGACGGCTTCGCGCAGCCATTCTTGATCGTCGGTTAATCGCGCACCAACCGACATCATTAATGGCACGGTGTGCTTAACATGGTGATACGCTTGCGCTAAAAACGAGGCGTATTCTTCAAGTGATGCTTCGCCTTTAAAAACACGCTGAATAATAGGCGCTGCAAGCAGATAGTTTTGCTCTTGTTTAGTTTGCTCTTTAAGGATGTTAAAAAAATCACTCATTAATTACTTCTCCAAGTCGGTAAAATTGCTCAAACACAGCATGGTACTGCTTACTTATGGCATCTCGTTTTGGGCGATTATTTGTTGTTAATAATCTTTGTTGCACACTTAATGGGGCAGCTAAACGATGCCACTTTTGAATTCGTGCATAGTCGGGTAGTTGTTTATTAATTTCGTTAATGTACTGCGCTAACACTGGGTTACTTAGCTTTGTATCGGCGTAAATAATGGCACTGAGAAAAGGTCGCCCCTCACCAAACACAACGGCTTGTAAAATACCGCTTTGACTGAGTAATAGTGATTCAGGCCACTCGGCACTGATGTTACGACCCATGCTGGTAATAATTAGGTTTTTTAATCGGCCTTTAATAAATAAAGTATTTTGACGCTGCTCGACTAGATCGCCGGTTGCATACCACTGGTTTTTGTTGTGAGGTTGATGGTTTAAGTAACCTAAAAACAAATCGCCTTTTATAAAAAGCTGACCATTTTCAATTTTGGTTTGAATATGAGGTAACACAGAGCCTGCACTGTGAAGGTTATCGTTTGTGGGTGTATTTAAACTAACTACAGATGCCGCCTCAGACAGCCCATAGCCTTGGTATACCGGTAAATTTAAGCTACGCGCTTTGGTTAATAGCATTTCGCTGACAAGCGCACCACCTACGGCAATAAACTGTAACGAACTAGGCGGTTGCCACCCATCTTCTGCAAAAGTAACTAAGCATGCTAATAGTTCAGGCACTAAAATAAGCGTATTTGGCTTAACTTTATCAATAGCAGCTATAAGCTGTGCGGGCTGTTTTAATGCAGTACCAACAAAGCCTAATTCATTTAACGGCATTAAATGCACTGTACCGCCACTTTTTAAAGGGGCATACACACCGGCTATATTTTCAAGCAATACAGCAAGTGGTAATAAACACAAATGAACAGGCTTTTTAATGTTAATTTTATCGCACAGAGATTGCGCTACCTGCATTTGACTCTTTGCAGATAAACACACGCCCTTTGGTTGCCCGGTTGATCCTGATGTAAATGTTACTTTTTGAGTATCTGGAAAATAACTGCCGGGGTTAGCTACAACGATTTCGTAAATATATAATGTGTAACACTCAAATAAAGTAATTGATGCAGCCGGCTCCCCAAATAAAGGGTTTAGTGTGTCGCTCATAAATACATTAGCGCCACATTGAGCTAGTACATATTGAGTTTGTTGTTCACTAAAAAAGTGAGCAATTGGCACAGCCACTTTATTAGAAACTGCAGCAGCGGCATCAATAACAAGCCAAGCTGGCGTATTATCGAGCTTATAAGCGATACATTTGCCGTTAAAGCTATGTAGTATTTTTACTACTTTTTGTATTTGCTGGTTAAACTCATCACCGTTAATTTCAAGTGTTTGCTCTTTATTATGGGCAATAATTAATGGCGATATTGCATGGGTATTATAGTAATTCATACATTCACCAACGCATTTACCAAAGAATTGATATTTGAGTGATTTTGCTGCATCAAACTATAAAGCATTGGGGTATTTAATACTTGTTGGTGAGCTTGCTCTAAACTCACAACGCTTACGGTAGGCTGATTAGCGTAGTAACTTCCCCAACTTAGCGGATGCTCAACAACAAAACTGTTTGCCACAGCAATTTCAGTGCAGTTAACGCCTAATAAGCGCAGCAGTGCACGTACTTTTTTAGTGGCGCAAAATACTAAATGTTTTGCTCCTACACTTTGCAGGGCTTCATTAACAACAATAAAATGCCCAAGCGTTGCTTTGCGATGTGTAGAGCATAGATTGCCAAGCTCAAATACTTTATTACGCTGTGTGTTCTCAGGTAAAAAATGCTCAATGGGCTGTGCTAAGTATTGCTCTATAAATAGAGGAGCTGTTGCTTGCCTTAAACCCAATGTGCATTGCCCTTCGTTTGTCGTGTATTGGCAAAGTAATGGCATAAAAGAGGTAAGCGTGGCGTTGTAAGCGACTAAAAACCCTTCTTTAACTGTGTTTTCTAACGCACTTCTATGCTCATCATTAACGCGAGCACTAACAAAGCGTGAGTTATTTTGAATATAAACGGGTGATGAAGGTAGGTGTGCTAATTGCATAAACATCGCTCATATAAAGTGTATGTTTGTAACTTAGCGAGCGAAACTTAAAGAAAACTTAAGAAACCTTAATTTAAATAAAAAAGCGCCTTAATTATTAAATTAAGACGCTTCAGGATGAAAACTGTTTAAAAGCTTAATAAGCTAAGCTATTAAAAATTATAAGCTATCGACATTTTAAATTGCGTAGGCGCCCCCGGATAAACCCACAAAGCGTTGTAACTACTTTGAGCGTAGTCTTCATTAAAAATGTTATTAATGCTCACATTTAGCTCTGTTTTATCTGTTAAATTTAATTGACCAAACAGGCCGACCAATTGGTAACTTGGTAGTCTAAAGCTCAAATCTGCGGCATCACCTAGGCGGCTGCTGGTATATTGGTAACTTGCACCAAATTCAAGCTCTTTACCCATTAATGCTGTTTGATGGCTAAGTGTAAGGTTTAGATTGTTTTTTGGTACATTTACCAGTGGGCTGCCTTTTTCTATTGGCACGCCCCAATCGGCATTAATAATGTCGTTTGCTGTGGTGGCATCTATATAGGCGTACGATAAGTTAAATGCTGTTGCATCGGTAATATAGGTATTTAAATCAAGCTCAACCCCTTTGCTATCAGCTTTACCAATGGGAGCCGAAAAACCAACGTTTACAGGATCTGCCACTAACATATTACTTTTAGAAGCATCAAAAAATGCCACAGTACCGTTTACACCTAAGTATTCAAACTTAGCACCAACTTCAAACGAGTCGCTGTACTCAAAGCCAAACGGGTCGCCGTTTGCATCAGTACCGCTCAGTGGTAAAAAGCCTTCAGAGTAACTGCTGTAAAAGGTTATTGTATTATTTAGTTCGTACACTACGCCAACGCGTGGGCTTATTTGGCTCTCAGAACTGGTTGAAAACACACCGCTGTTGGTTTCTAAAATATCTTGGTCTACGCTATCAAATCTAAGACCAAGTAAAAGTTTAAACTTATCAGTGATATCTATTTGATCTTGAATGTAAATACCGTAAGCATTTTGCTCTTCATCATTTTCATAAAGTAGCGAAACAGCAGGACGTTCACCAGAATAATCAGGCTCAAAAATATCAATAGTATAAGTGCCATTACCGCCACGATAACGAGAAAGCGCCGTGCGCAAATCGTATTTATATGCATCAATACCTATTAATAAATGATGCGAAATGCCGGCTGTATCTAAACTTCCGCTTATCTCAAACTTTACACTTAAATCTTCTACTTCGTAGTCGCGATAGCGCTGCTGGCGGGTAAGTGTGCGGCCATCGTCAAATAACGATTGGCGTGACGGTGCAAGTTCTGCATCTGACGAAAACCCCGTTAAGCTAGAGTCTCGATAATTTGCACCTACAACAAGTGACCATTCCTCGTTAATATCGTGATTTAACGTAATTTGGTGGCCTCGAGAGTAAACCTGCGTATCTCCATCGTTTGGGTTACCTAAATAGCGCGAGCTTGGTAGGGTGTCAAAATCGTTATCGAGTACGACAACACCACGGTCGAATAGCTGAGCTAAATCTACGTATTCAAACTCATAAGTTACACTGGTCGATGCGTTTATTTGATGATATATAGACGGCGTAATCACCTTTTTATTGGTGTATACCTCATCGCGGTAGCTGTCACTATCTTGCCATGCGCCATTTATTCTAAACGCGGTGGTATCGTTAATGCCGTTTGTGTAATCGCCTTCAACACGGTTAAAGCTGTCGCTGCCTAGGCTTAATTTTAGCTCACCTTGGGGCTCAAACTGTGGCTTTTTAGTCACAATATTTACAGTACCGCCAGGCTCCGAGCGCCCATAAAGTGCTGAGCCTGGGCCTTTTAATACTTCTATATATTCAATGTTTGATACATCGCGCGGGCCGCTAAATCCACGCCCACCGCTAAAGCCATTAACTAAATAGCCCGATGGCATATTTTCGTTACCCGAAAGGCCACGAATAGAAAAGCTATCCCACAATGCACCGCTATTGTTTTTACGTGAAATACTAGCTGAAAAATCAAGCGCATCTTGTAGTTGAGTAATTCCTTTTTTATTAAGCTCAGCACTATTAATACTAACTATAGATTGTGGCATTTGCTTTTGAGGAATATCACCGCGATAAGCTTGTTTATAAGTGACAGATATTTTTTCGATTTCTTCTTTTTGATCTTGGGCAATACTGGGCGCACTAATTCCTAGGCAGGCTAAATAAATTAAAGAGTACTTCATGTGATTGATTAACTAAGCAAGTGTTATAGTATAACAAAATTGTAGCATGTGTTACTTTATAACAAAACTTCTTTTTAAAAAATCACTGAGCGATTAATTAATGCACTAGCGACTGCTGTGTCATCACGTTAGTATAGTGTTCTACTTAAGTTACATAACGATAATTACATGAGCATAAAAACAAACGCGTTAATTTACTTTTTAGCTTTTTGCAGCGGTTTTTGCATTATGGGGATTGAACTTTTAGGAGGGAGAATTCTCGCCCCTTTTTTTGGTAGTAGCGTACATATTTGGGGCAGTATAATTACAGTATTTATGCTTAGTTTATCTTTTGGGT
Source organism: Pseudoalteromonas sp. Z9A6 (assembly GCF_011378805.1). Lineage (NCBI taxonomy): Bacteria > Pseudomonadati > Pseudomonadota > Gammaproteobacteria > Alteromonadales > Pseudoalteromonadaceae > Pseudoalteromonas > Pseudoalteromonas sp. Z9A6. Next base: position 8,701 of record NZ_WTKZ01000066.1, on the reverse strand, counting down.
ATTTACTTGGCGGTAAACTCAGCACTAAAAATGCATCACTTACCAAATATGGTTTAATATTTTTAATAGCCAGCATTATGGTGGTGCCTATTACATTATTTTCGCAGCCAATAATGGAATTTATATTTACCCATATTGAAGATAGCCGCTACGGCTCACTCTTAGCGTCAACTGCTTTATTTTTTATACCTACCGTTATTTTAGGCATGATCTCGCCCTACTCTGTGCGCTTACTGGTAACCGATAGCGATAAAAGCGGCCAAGTCGCTGGGCGTTTATACTTTGTAAGTACGCTTGGCAGTGCACTGGGTACTATAATTACCTCGTTTTACTTTGTACTCGCGTTTGACGTAAATACTATTATTAGTGCCTTTGCTCTAACGCTTGGCTCACTGGGTTTAGTCGCGATTGTAATTAATACCTTGGCTAATAATAAGGAGCTTGCTCATGCTTAAATATTTACTACTGCCGTTAATTGCATTTTCCGGTTTTGCGTGCAGTAAAGTTATCCACGAAGAGCGCTCGCTTTATCGCAATATTATTGTTGAAGAAACGAGCGACTTACGTTGCCTTAAATTTAATACTAAAAGTAGCCAAACAAGCCAAAGCTGTATGTATAAAAACAATCCCGACAAACTTATTTTTAATTACACAAAATTGACTTTTGCGAGCCTTTTAGTAGCCGATAACCCTAAAAATGTACTTATTATAGGGCTAGGTGGCGGTACGCTTTCTAACGTTATTCATGAGCTATACCCCACTGCAAAAATTCATAATGTTGAAATAGATCCCGCAGTAACTAAAGTTGCACGCGATTACTTTAACTTTATAGAAAACGATTTAGTGACATCAAGCGTGCAAGATGGCCGTATTTTTATAAAACGTGCCGCTATTAAAAAGCAAAAGTATGATTGGATTATTTTGGATGCATTTAACGGCGACTATATCCCGGAGCATTTACTTACTAAAGAGTTTTTTGAAGAAGTACAAAGCGTACTAGCCGAAGGCGGTGTTATAGCTGCAAATACGTTTTCAAGTAGTAAACTTTATGAACATGAGTCGGCAACTTACCACGCTGTATTTGGCGACTTTATAAATGTAAGTCGCGAAAATCGTAGTAACCGTATTATTTTAGCGGGACTTAAATCAATGCCGAGCGAAGCGCAAATTAACACACGTGTAAATGCTCTCGCCCCTAAATTAGTAAAATACGGTATAGACATAAAAGCAATTAGCCAATTTATGCAATTTACTAAAAACGATCAAGATTGGCCCGCAGATACAAAAGTACTTACCGATCAATACTCCCCAGCTAATTTACTTAACTTTTAAACTCCTGCTAAACCTCACCATTTTTACAAGTGAGGTTTAGCAAATATTTTGCCACTTCCCGCACTTACACATATTTACTTAGCAAGCTAAGTAATGATAAAATAGTTAGCTTGCTAACTATGTTGGGATGGCTATGCCTACACACAAACCTTTTCACGAAACACTCGATTTAACTGTTATCGGTAATATGGGCCGAGTTCATCGCTTATGCCGCGAAGCGGTAACCATTGCGGTTGAGCCTTTAGGACTTACTCAATCGCGCTGGACTGCACTAATGCATATTAGTATGCGTGGTGAGGGACTAACACAACTTGAACTTGCTAATAGCTTAGGGATAGAAATGCCCTCACTGACTCGTACACTTAAGCAATTAGAGGAGCAATCGTTAATTGTTCGCCGTGTAGACAAACATGATAAGCGCAGTAAAAGACTCTATTTTACTGAGCAAAGTGATGCCATTTTACATTCATTGCAAGAGACTATTTCCGATATAAAAAATCAGTTATACAGCGGTTTATCTGTTGAGCAACTAGATGCGATTGCATTTGGTTTGATCAAAATGGAGCAAAACGCCCTTAAATGTATTCAAGTTAATAAGTAAGGCTAAAAATGACACCGGATCAAAAGTTTGCACGCTATGTAAGGTTTTCTCTCATAGGGTTTATCTTAGTATTTATTTACTATTTAGTGGCCGATATGGTTTTGCCTGTGACACCACAAGCACGTGTTTATCACCCTGTTGTGCAAATATCACCGCAAATTAGTGGCCGAGTCACTAGTGTGCAAGTTAGTAATAACCAATCAGTTAAAGCAGGCGATATATTATTTAGTATCGATGAAGGCCCATATAATTTAGCTAAAGAACAAGCTCAACTCGCCCTTGATGATGCCAAATTACAAAATAAACGCCTTGATACCAATGTTAAAGCGCTTGAGGCACAAATAAGTGCTGCAAACGCTAAACAGCATGAGCAAAAACTATTAAAAAGCAGAGGCGAAAAGCTCTATAAGCAAAAGTCTATATCGGAGCAAGAACTTGAAAGCATTCGTGCTAATTTTGAAGCGAGTAAAGCAAATGTTGCAGCCCTTGAAGCGCAGTTAGCTGAAGCGGTTTTAGCTAGAGGTGACTCAGGGAACAAAAACTTAGCCATGCGCCACGCTGCAAACCAGTTAGCGCAAGCTGAGCTAAATTTATCCTACACAAAAGTGCGCGCATTAAGTGACGGCGTAGTTGCTAACTTACAATTATTAAACGGCGCATACGCAGTTGCAGGCAGCCCGTTATTAGCTATTGTCGCTAAAAAGGCAGATTTAGTTGCCGACTTTAGAGAAAAGTCACTCTCAAATATGAAGCAAGGCACACAAGCGCGCGTAGTATTTGATAGCCGTCCAGGTGAAGTTTACGACGCAATACTTGAAACATTTGAAGCAGGCGTTAGCAGTGGTCAACTTAGTGCTAATGGTTTGCTAAGTACAACAGAAACCAGTAATCGCTGGGTGCGTGATGCACAGCGTCAACGCATTCACTTAAAGCTGATAAATCATCAAGACTTAATAGCAAACATGCCTAGTGGCTCACGTGCAACAGTACAATTATTACCAGAATCAACAATTGGGCAATGGTTTGGCTCTGCACAAATCAGGTTTATTAGCTGGTTACACTACATTTATTAATGGAGGCTTTATGACTCAAATTGTTAGCCAAGGCCCACAATTAGACTCCAATGGCCTTCGCCAAGCACTGCGCATTGCAGGTGGGTGTACCCTTGGCTTTACCATTAGTAAATTAATGAACTGGCCCAATGGTATATTTTTTACCGTTTATCCTATGTTGATATTGGGCATGGTACCTACGTTAAGTCGTGGGCTTATAAATCAATTTATAGCATCTGCTGCATTTAGCGCACTTATCGTGCTGATAATGCAGGGATTGTTTTCTCACTTGCCAGTCGTTATGGCATTGTTAGTGTTTGGTGTTTTCTGCTTTTTATTTCACCAAATGAGTAGCGGTAGTGCCTTTTTATTTGGCGCTTTAGGCGTGATCAGTCTTTCTATTCAGCTACATTTTTCCAGCTATGTTGATCAAGGAAGCAGTATTTATCCATTAATCTTAACTAATGGTTTGGCTATATTTTTAACCGTTATTATTGGAGCATTAATGCATGGCCTATTTCCTGATGTAACCGCAAGGCCCGGGCGAGTAATGCCAGCTAAAGCAAAAGAAAGTATTCGCCATGAGGTATTGTTATGCTCAACCGTGGCTACGCTCTCTTTTGTTGTTTTTCAGGTTCTTGATTTACAAGACTCAATATCTGCGCAGGCAGCTTCTGTGCTTATTTTATTTTCGTTGTGCTGGAAAGCCGCAGGTATGGCCGGTTGGCAGCGAGCAATTGGAACGCTTATAGGCTGTAATGCAGCGTTACTATCGCAACTATTTTTGTATAGTCACTCTGATTTTTTACTTTTTCCGATGGCTATTTTATGGATACTTTCGTTTGTTTTTGCGCGCTTTCATATTTTAGGCGGAGGCATACCTGGCATTGGTTTTGGTGTGTTGACTACATTTGGTATTTTGTTTGGAAATTCACTCGGGCCAGGCCAAGATCTTGTTTATAGTGCAATGTACCGGTTTAGTTCAGTATCTGTGGCTATAATATTAAGTCTGTGCGCCGTATATGTTATGCATCATATACTTAATCGGTTTAGTGTAACTCGCCATCATACTTTTGCTTAGGTAAATCTTGTTTTGTAAAGCTAAAGGCTGCAATTGCAGCCTTTTTTATAAGCTTAGTTAAACTATTTTAATGATATAAATAAACTATAATTTTGTTTTAAATATTCACCAACGGCTCTTTGTACACAATAAAGCTTTTAGTCTTTCCTGGTGATAATAAGCGTTAGCACACCCGCTATAATCCCCCAAAAAGCAGACCCCACTGAGAGTAATGTTAAGTTAGATGCAGTTACTAAAAAAGTGACTATTGCGGCCTCAGTATATTCAGTACTACTAAGGGCTTGCTGCAAACTATTAGCAATGGTGCCAAATAGCGCAATGCCCGCCAAAGCTAAAATAAGAGCCTGCGGTAAACTTGCCACCAAGCCAACTAATGTAGCTGCGCACAGCGCCATTAAAATATAAAATACGCCAGCCGCTATACTCGCCCAATAACGTTTATCATGATTTTTATCCGCCTCATCACTCATACAAATAGCTGCGGTAATAGCGGCTAAATTAATAGAGTAGGCTCCAAAAGGAGCGCTAAGCATATTTACAAAGCCAGTAACATTAAGAGATGCAGATATAGGCGCTTTATATTTATGTGCTTTTAAAACCGCAATACCCGGTAAATTTTGCGAAGTCATGGTAACTATATAAAGTGGTAAACCTATACTAATACATGCTTGCAAGTGAAAAGCGGGTTCAATATAAGCAAATTCGCTCATTTTCCAGTGCAGCGCGCTGGTATCAATATGGCCCATTTGCCAAGCGAGTAATACACCTATAATAAGCACGCTTAACATAGCAAAGCGGGCAAAAAAGCGTTTACCAATAAAGTACATAACGACCATTAAACCAATTACTAAAGGCATGTCGTTCATAAAATTAAACACATCGATACCAAAGGTAACAAGCACGCCGGCCAACATGGCGCATGCAAGCTCACTTGGAATTCGGTTCATTATTTTTTCAAACCAGCCCGTAACCCCCGACAAAAACACGAGCAATGCACTGAGCATAAACGCGCCAATAGCCTCATTTAAGTTATACCCTTGGGCACTTGAAATAAGTAATGCAGCTCCTGTGGTAGACCACGCAATTAAAACAGGTACTTTGTAATAGTACGATAAACCAATTGACGTTGTGCCCATCACTAAACCGAGCATTAAAATCCAACTAGCTACTAAATCGGGCGTACCACCAAGGGTTATCACTACCTGATAAATTAATGCAATAGAACTCGAAAAACCAATAATTACAGCCACAAGTCCTGCTGTAATTCGGTTAAGCAACTGATCAGACACCTTCATAAATTCCTCGTAATGCATTTATGCAGCACACAACATACGTGCCCAATAATTACATTGCAATTAGCGATTGGTTTACAAAAGGTGAAATAAATTCACTTTTTATTTTTCATTGTAATTAACGTTAAAAAGTCACTTTTAACCATTGTATTTAACTAAACAAACAAGTACCTGTAACTTCGCCAAAGCCCGCGTAAACACTACTAAAAACCAATACCAAAAAGAGCAAAAAACACACCAAAAATAAATATCCTTATATTTTATAAGGAATTATAAAATTAAGAAATAATTCTTTTCGGTTACATTTATTATCTTGATCTAATCCATTTAATAATATAAAACGTAACAAATAGTTAACCAAAAACACTAAAAGAGAAACAAATGAAGAGATCTGTCGTCTTACTAATTGCTATGCCATTATCGGCATTTGCAGTTTATGGGCTATTTTTTAATGCAGATGAAACGGGCGAACCTATCGCGCCTGTTGCTATTGATTTTGTTCCTATTGATTTACAAAAAACGCGCAATACGCATCCCCCTGCACCTATTGATATGAGTAAAGATCCAATTACCGTTAAACCCATTGTTGCCCCTGACAACAGCTTACCGTTTGAAGAATTTGATGCCGTAAATCGCCTATCAGACAAAGCAAAGCAAGTGCTTATAAACGCAAAAGTTTTACCTACCGACTTACATAACGAAGCCTACATTGAGTTTGATTTAAATTCTTTACAGGCGTTAGAGACTGGTGAAAACTTTGATTTAGCTATTCCGCAAACAGCCGAAACATTCACCGCAGAGGTGACTAATGTGGTTGAGTCTGAAAATGGCGATAAGAGCATATTTGGTAAAATAGTGGGTGTTGACGGTCGCATGCATAATACCGTTTTAACGGTAGGTAAAGATGCCGTATATGGCCAATTTACTGCCCCTTCTGGCAACTATGTATTCGAAAGTAAAGGTAAGTACGGATGGATTGCAGCAAAACGCGATTTATATAAAAGCCACATAGAGCATGAAGTAACCGCACCAAAGCCCAAATCAGATAAAAGCATCGATATATTTGCACCAAAAATTGATGGCTAACCAAAAAGTATAAAAAGCAATTAAAGCCGCACTATAAGGCAGCTTTAGTGTGTCTGCTTTTTATGATCTCAACCAAGTTAAAAACAGTTCCAACCACAACAAGAGTAAGGAAATACAATAATGAAAAAAGTAATCACAACAACCGCACTGGCTGCGGCATTATGTGCAGCAAGTGTTGCGCAAGCAGAAACAATCGATATCGGTATTTTATATACCGACCAATCAGCTGCTGCAACTAGTAATATTGACACTAAAATAAATCAACTAATTGCTTTTAGTAATCAAGTATATAGCCAAAATGGCGTTGATATAACACTACGCTTAGCTGGCAAACAAAACTTAGGTGACTACGCAGTAACGCCGTCTGAAGATTGGTTAGATTCGGTTACAAATAGCAGCTACGTAGATGGTTTACGCAGCGATTGGAAAGCCGACATGATTGCCGTATTAGGTACTGGTCAAAGTGCTGGCAATGGGCTTATTTCATGTGGTTTAGCATGGGTTGGCCAAGGCACTAATGGCAATCTATACAGCTCAATGAGCAGCCGTATGTACTCAATCACTGCAATTGATTGTGGTGCAACTACATTTGTACACGAACTTGGTCATAACCAAGGTTTAGCGCATTCACGCAAACAAGGTGACACATCTGGCGGTGTATATGTAGATGGCATGGGTCACGGCGTACAAAACGAGTTTGCAAGTATAATGGCTTACCCGCACGTTTACGGTAGCGCAACTCAGTACGATTACTTCTCTAACCCTAACTGGAGCGTAAACGGTATTGCATTTGGTATTACAAACCAAGCGTATGCAATTCGCACGGTTACTGCTACAAAAACAAGTATTGCTAACTTTAAATAAGCTGCCCAATAAAAAAGTGGGCTAAATAGCCCACTTTAAAGTTTTAACATGTTCTTCCCTGCAGAGCGCTTACGCGCTCTTATAGATTAAGCTAATGCACAACCACTTTTTGCTTAATTGCTGGCATTAATGTTTTACCATTGCCATCTACTTTATTTAACAATTTAAGCCCCATCACTTTTGCAAGTACTGGGTAAATATCAAGGTTACTCACTTCTTTAAGGCTTACACCTTGTTTAAATGCAGGGCCTACAGCAATAAATGATGCTGCCATATCCTCGGTATATGCATAACCGTGAGTCCCTAAATAGGTTGGTTTTTTACCATTGGTAAATACCGCTGGCGCTGTAGTTTGCACCACAATATCGCCTACGCGAGTGCCTTTATTGTAATGGTACGCTGCTAACTGCTCGTCAGTTAATACTGTATAGCGACCGTTTGACGCATCCCGTAAGCGTGCTTTGTAACCTTCAATATCAGCATTTTTAGCATCAGGCTGAGTATAAATAAGTAAACGTGGACCGGTGTTTTTAACTAAAAAGTTTTCATCTTGAGGCAGTGTGGTTACATCAATACTTTTATCTGGATCTATACTCGCCATACCATGATCCGAGACAATAACTAAGTTTACCTCTTGCTCTAATTTACTTAACCGGGTTTGTAATTGTCCCATTAATTCATCAAGTTGTTTAACTGCATCTCGCGTTTGTGGTGCGTCTGGTCCAAACTCATGACCCATGCTATCAACTAGCGAAAAGTAACTCGCAATAAAACGTGGGCGCTGTGCTTTTGGTAAACTTAACCACTGAATAATTTGATCAACACGGCTTTGGTAATCGCTGTATTTAGAATAGTGATAAAAGTAATCTGGTGTCATGCCGTTAAATAATGCATCTGACTCAGGCCAAAAATAAGTAGCCGATTTAAGTCCCTGCATTTTTGCTAAATTCCAAAGCGGAATCCCCTTCACCCAAGTGCTATCGCCCAATGCTTTGCCCATGCTGTAACAGTCGTTTTTACGCGCTTTATCACAAAAGCTATTATCAACAATGCCATGGTTTACCGGCAATAAGCCCGTAATAATAGAAATATGGTTAGGAAACGTTTTAGTTGGATAAACAGGTACTAGTTTTTGTGCGCGAACACCGCGCTCGGCCATTGCTTTTAAATTTGGCGCACCGTGTTTTTCAATATAATCCCAACGCAGGCCATCAATTGATACAAGCACCACAGTTTGCTCTTTTGCAGCAAACGCGCTGTTCATTCCTAACATTAGGCAAATTGATACTGCCTTTAAAATCCACTGTTTCATTATAAACACCTATAAATGCACAAAAAAAAAAAAAAAAATTATTTTAAAGCAAGTTGTTACTTTATGATACAAACTGATAGA
>NZ_WTKZ01000065.1:0-21099 GCF_011378805.1 Pseudoalteromonas sp. Z9A6 | reverse complement strand
GCTAAAAAAGATCCTTAGAAAATAATTTGTCTTGGTGAATAGTTACAAAGTATTAAACCAATCCGCAATAATACTTAATCATTTTGCGGGGCTAAACGTGTCGCTACCTGTGTTAAAAAATTCTCATTTACGACTGCATGGATGCAGAAGGTAGAGCAATCCAGGAGCAATTGCCGAGAACAACTAATTAGCGAATTTTTTGCCTAGCTATCAACACGTTTTTCCATCCTCAAAATAGATTACTTAATTAAGCTAATTGGTATTATTCGCCATTTGCACGAAACGTATGACCAAAAAATAACGCATTGCTTAGTAGTCGACTAGTCCCATACCAGTAACCCCTAAATACAGGATCGTCGGTCATGCCTATTACTGTACCTCGTCCATATGAGTGCGCAATTAAGCCAGCACCACCAGCAACTTGCTCAACATTAACAGCATCGGTAAAACCCGCTAACAATGGCTTTTTAGTATAGGTAAGTACATTTACAAACGGTGCATCGGAAGCTTCTAGCAACCAAGTACTGTTTTTGAATACGGGCAATGTATTGCGTTTAAGTGAAAATGTAAGTGGGTGAGTTAAATCTACATTAGTATTAAAAATAGCTCCTGCAATGCGTTGACGTCCTGCTAAATGGTCCTTATCGCCATAACTTAAACCTGTCGTTTTAAATGCACTCGCTACATCTTGTTTTGATAGATAGCTTGCTTTGAGTAATTGCTGATCAGCTAAAAATTTAGCGCCGCCTTTGTGACCCCAAATAACGCCGCCTTTTCTTACCCAGCTTTTTATAGCCACTTTGTCGGTATCAGATAAGCTGTTGTAGTTACCATGAGCAAGTACTATATGGCTGTAATTACTGAGTTCAATAGAGTTTAAACGCTCCATTTCAACAATTGTTGGCGCAACACCTACAAAGCGATCGAGGTAATACCATACTTCCCCAGCTTCGTACTGGCTTACGCCTTTACCACCTACCAATAATACTTTCGGCTCGCTAACAACCGCCATTGTACGAGACCCTAAATCGGCTCCTTTGCTTGTAAGACCTGAGTTAATAGGCTTGATTGCAATTCCAAACTCGTTTTGTGCTTTATTTAATATTCCAACCCAATCATTATTCGTTTGTAAGCCTGCTGGCACAATAATACTACCAGCATCAAAGCTTACTTCACTTGAGTTTGATTTGGCTGTTAATGGGCTTAGCGCTACACGCGCTTTAATACCTTGCTTTAACAGGCTGTTTAGCATTTTAGGTGCTAGGTAATCACCCCACGAAAAGCCAAACGCATAGCCTTGCTCAAGTGAAGCAAAAGAAGGTTTTACCGCTTTTTTCCACGGTGTACTTGCAACCTCTAAACCCCAACTGCTTTTTACTTTTGCAAAAGGTAAGTTGAACGCATGCGCTAAAGTCCAGCCAGATACATCATAAAAGGTGTTATCAGCAAAGTTTTTTTGCTCGCTAAAAATAGCTTTTATTAGGCGGTACTGTGGCTGGGCTAAGGGCACAAAGTAGCTATTGGTTGTATAGTTGTTGCCATTTGCCTTGAGTGATTTAGTAAGCGAAAAAGCATCTATTTGATGCTGTTTTAACAACCCTAAAAAATCTTTAATACGAGTGTTGTCATCCGCGCCCTCAATTACATAACCTTCAAAGCTTTCATCACTGGCTAAATCAGTAGCTTGATTATAAAACTTAGCTTGGTAATCAAGTAATGCTTGGCGGTTATCAACAGCGGCTTTAAAGGTAAATAAACTCGTTAATAGTTGATTTTTAATAGTGAAAGGAAAGCTCAAAGGTCCATTTATGGTGTCTTGGATATGCCCGCGAGAACTTGCTTGCTCAAATAAAATGCCTATGCCGCCATTTACATCGGGATAGGTTGAACCTTTACCGTAATAGAAGTCGTCAAAGCTTTCTTCAGTAAAGTACAGTGCGCTGTTTTCATCTAACGCTTTTGCGTGATAGTTAGCAATCGCTTTAGTTAACGTTACATTTTCATCCGGTGTTATAGGATGCTTACGACTAGGAATACCTGGCTGAAAAAAGTAACTGCTGTTTGGTCCCATTTCATGAAAATCGGTTAAGACATTTGGTTTCCACTGATGAAATTTAGCAATACGCGCGCGCGATTCAGGATGTTGTAGTAATAACCAGTCACGATTTAAATCAAACCAGTAATGATTGGTACGACTGCTTGGCCAGTTTTCAACATGTTCACGAGTTTTAGGGTCGCTTGATAAGTTCATACCTCGGTTACTGTTGGCCCAATTAGCAAAACGAGCAAGTCCGTCAGGATTAAGCGAAGGGTCGAGTAAAATAACCGTGTTATTTAATAACTCATCTATTTCAGCGCCTTGTGCAGCAGCTAAGTAATACGCCACCAGCAAAGATGAGTTACTACCTGATGACTCATTACCATGCACACTGTATCCCATCCATACAACGGCAGGCTGTTTTGTAGAATTAGCATCTGATCCATCGTTACTTAAGCGTGCTAAGTGAGCTTGGCGTGTCTGCTCTATGCTTGATAACTTATCAGCTGCTGTAATTGTTAGCATGACAAGGGGGCGTTGTTCATGTGTGTGGCCAATCACTTCAAAATTTATACGGTCGCTTTTATCAGCAAGTATTTCCATATAACGTACGAGCTGATCATGTCTCACGTGCCACTCTCCTACTTCGTAACCGAGTACTTGCTCAGGAGTAGGAATTGAAGGGTCAAATTTTACATCTTGTTCAAAATAATACGAAAGTGGCTTAGCTACACTTGAAAAGCTAAGCAACACCACCATTAATGTTAATACCAAACGCATATAAATCACTCAAAAAATGTTCGTTGTTTGCACGCTACCATTGCTTAAAATAGATGCCAACTTTTTACGCTCAACACTAGCCGCAACACGATGAGCGGAGTATGATACGCAGTATCCGAGTAATTTAGTCAAGTATAGATGGTTTTATGATTTCTATTTCCGAAACAGCGCAAGCGCATTTTGCTAAACTATTAGCAGATCAATCACAACAAACCAATATTCGTGTGTTTGTTGTAAACCCTGGTTCATCACAAGCGGAATGTGGTGTGTCTTATTGTCCAGAAGACGCTGTAGAAGCGAGCGATATTCGCCTAAACTTTAACGGTTTTGATGCCGTTGTAGATGCAGAAAGTGCGCCATTTTTAGAAGAAGCTGAAATCGATTTTGTTACCGACAAAATGGGTACTCAGTTAACGCTAAAAGCACCAAATGCAAAGGCGCGTAAAATAGGTGACGATGCATCGTTAAACGAACGTGTACAGCACATGCTAGAAACCGAAGTAAATCCACAACTTGCTAACCACGGTGGTCAAGTAAGCCTTGTTGAGATTACAGCTGCAGGTATAGCTATACTTCAGTTTGGTGGTGGTTGTAACGGTTGTTCTATGATCGATGTAACACTAAAAGAAGGCATTGAAAAAGAAATGATAGCTAAGTTTGAAGAAATCACCGGTGTTGCTGATATAACAGAACACGAAGCGGGCGATCACTCTTACTATTAGGCCTTGTAAATGCTAAAGCAGCTTATCTATCGCTTAGGGAGCAATCCTAAGCTGAGCTTAAAGCGCTTTTTTCGCGGCTTAGCACTGTTTGTGCTAGCCGTGATATTCATATCTATTGGGTATTACACCCACTACAGCTTACAAATAATTGGCGTTATAATTTTACTCCCCGCATTATTTTTTGCCGGTTGGGGCTACTGCGGTATTTTTGCCAATCGTTTTTCACAAGTTTTAAAAGATATGGGCCCTAAACACCACGACCCCGATCTCTGGAAATAAACCATTTATTTAATCTAATAGCTGATTATTTATTTTTAAGAGGTGATATTTAATTATTAATGTAACCCCGCGCATTAACATAAAACAGCTCATAGCCAGCCATAACCCGTTATTTTGCAAGTCTATAAACACCCAAAACACACCAAAAAAGCCAACTCCAGCTGAAAGTATCATACTGTTACGCATGTTCTTTGCTCGCGTAAGCCCTACAAAAACACCATCAAACAAAAAGCAGCTCATGGCCAAAATTGGTAATACTATTATCCATGGTAAATAATGCGTTGCCTCTTGAATAACCTCTGGCACATTGGTTAAAAGCTTGATTATGGTGTTGCCAAATAATGCAAAAAATAAGCTATATAACACACCAAAAAGCATACCCCAAAATACGCTTATTTTAACCCACAGCTCTATATTCTTAACACTTCCTTGGCCTTTAGCTTGCCCTACTTTTGCCTCAGAGGCGTAAGCAACGCCATCAAGAGCAAAGCTCACCAACATTAAAAAGTTAAGTAAGACAGCATTAGCAGCTAATGTGGTTTCGCCTATACGCGCCGCGTAAAATGTCATAAAACTAAAGCATAATTGCAGTATTAAAGAGCGAATAAATATATCTCTATTCAAACTCAATAATTCAGCCATTTTGCTAATACTCAACCAGTTCGGTACATTTAGATCAATGTCTTGTTTTTTAGCTAGTTTAGCCACTAAAAACAGTGCAAATACTAGTGCTGTATAGTCAGCAATAAGTGACGCCCATGCAGCGCCTGCAACTGCCCAATCTAAATAAACAACAAAATAAATATCGAGTACTATATTAACGATATTAGTGACGAGTAATAAATAAAATGGGCCTCGACCATAATGTACACCAAGCATCCAACCCAGTAACACTAAATTACACAATGCTGCTGGAGCACTAAAAATACGAATGCTAAAATACTGATAAGCTTGGGCAAGTACGTCGCCATTGGCTGCGGAGAGGTAAGCTATAGCGTGCTTTATTAATGGGGATAACACAATTAATAGCACAGCCACTGCGCTTGCAAGCAATAGGCTGCGTTTAAGTAAAGCGGCAAGTTGGGTTAAATCGTTTTTTCCGTATGCTTGTGCCACGAGCCCCGTGGTACTCATTCTTAAAAAGCCAGCAAGCCAAAATAAAATAGATATAACTGCAGAGCCAAGGGCAATACCCGCTAAGTAATGAGCGCTTCCTAAGTGCCCAATTACAGCGGTATCAACAATTCCTAACAACGGCACTGTGATATTTGATAGTATCATCGGACCCGCTAACAACAACAAGCTTTTATGGTGTGCCTTATTATGTATAAGAAATTGTTTCATTTAGTATTATTTATCCTCATTGGTGTATCTGTACGGGCTCAAGCAGCCGTTATTTTACAGTATCATCATGTTAGTGAAACCCTACCCGCAGTAACGAGCGTTAGCGCAAATACATTTACGGAGCATTTAAGCTATTTAAAAGAGCACAACTTTAACGTTATTCCTCTTAATGAGTTGATTAGCGCGCTTCAACAAGGTGAAACTTTACCTGATAAAACACTCGCCATCACCTTTGATGATGGTTATAACAATAACTATGAACAAGCCGCGCCTATTTTAGAAAAGTTTGGCTACCCGTACACTATCTTCGTAAATCCTAAATTAATAGACGAAGGCATGAGTTACGTAATGGGGTGGGATAAGCTTAAAGAGTTATCTAAAAAAGGAGCATTAATAGCCAATCATAGCGGGCAACATGATTACTTACACCTTAAGCTTGAAAACGAAACCGATGCACAATGGCAATCACGTATTAAGCAAGATATTCTTAACTCTCAAAAGCGCATAAAAGAAGAAATAGGCCACGATTATAAATACTTAGCATACCCGTATGGTGAGTTTAATAACGAGCTGCAAGCACTCGTGACAGAGCTTGGTTTTATAGGTATTGGCCAGCACTCAGGCGCTGTAAATAAAGATTCTAATTTTAGCCGCTTACCGCGTTTTCCTGCATCAGGCTTTTACAGTAAACTAGAAACCCTTATTACTAAGCTTAACTCACGCGCGTTTAATATTACCAATTTAACTTATCAAGATAGCGTTACACAGCAAAATCCTCCCACGCTTACAATAGAATTTAAGATGGGTGATTTTCATAAGAGCCAATTTGCCTGTTATGTATCAAGCGTAGGCCAAGCAGATTTAAAATGGATAACTAAAAATACTGTCGAAATCATCTCACCAAAGATCCTTAATAAAGGGCGTTCTCGTTTTAATTGCACAGCCCCTTCTATTTCAAGCCCTGGTGATTACTTTTGGTTTTCGCAGCCTTGGGTAATTGAAGCGCCTAAACCTTAACTGCCTGATGTAAAAACCGCTGGGTTATTTTATTAACTACTCTAGAGCACAAAAAAAGGAGCCTAAAGCTCCTTTCAAATTGGTAAAAAGTAAAAACTAGTTTTTGTAGTAATCGGCTATTTTTTTAAACTCTTGCGTTAAAATCGTCGCGTTAATTAATGGCACACTACCTTGTTTAAATTCTGGTTTAAAAATAGCTCTAACGGCTCCATTTTGATCAACCATAGCGACCGAAGCACTATGATCAACTGCATATTCTGATTCACTACTATCGCTAATCGCGTAAATTAAACCAAGCTCTCTAACAACAGGAAAAAGGTGTTTATGTTCCCCTGATACAGCTAAAAAGTCAGGATTAAAGTAATCTATATATTGCTTTCGTTTAGCTGGTGTATCGCGTTTTGGATCAACCGATAAAAACCAAACTTGTAGCGGATAATCTGCTTGTAAGTTTTTATAAACAGCATTTAACTTTGCAAGTGTTAATGGACAAATATCTGGACAGCTTGTATAGCCTAAAAATACTAAATTCCACTGTCCTAAAAATTGTTGCTTAGTCACTAATTCGCCGCGCTGATCGTTTAGCGTAAAATCAGACAGTGGCTTTGCATTTTCGTAAACTAATGCATCTACATCTGGCGGACTATTTTCATTTGAACATGCTGATAAAAACAAAACTAAAACAACAATTAATCCAAGCCATAACTGCTTCATAAAGGGAGCCATTTATCTATAAATAAGATTACAAAGAGTACCATTAAATGAATAATCGAAAAACGAAATAAGTCCATTGCAGTCTCATCATTTCCAGCAATTTTTAATTTGACGGCTTTATATATAAACACTGCATTTAATACACACGCACCTATTAAATATATTAATCCAGACATACCAATTAAATAAGGTAATACGCAAACTACAGCGAGTAAAACAGAGTAGGCAACGACGCACGTTTTACAAAAGTCGATTCCATGGGTTACTGGTAACATAGGAATTTTAGCGCGTTCATAATCACTTTTTCGTGCTATAGCCAGCGCCCAAAAGTGTGGCGGAGTCCAGGTAAATATTATCATTACAAGTAACCAAGGGGCTGCTGCCATTTGGTTTGTTTCTGACACCCAACCTAATAATGGAGGCATTGCGCCAGCCAACCCACCTATAACAATATTTTGCGGTGTAGCACGCTTTAAAAATGATGTATAAACAAATGCATAACCTACCAATGCAAATAACGTTAATATAGCGGTTAAGGTATTAGCCCACACCATTAGCATAATAAAACCAGCAACCCCAATAACAGCTGCAAAACTAAGCGCATGTGTTTTACTTAAACGCCCTTTAGCCACAGGACGATGACGAGTCCTTGCCATTTTTGAGTCTATCTCACTATCAACCACATGATTAATAACCGCTGCAGCAGCAGAAAGTAGCCCTATACCTAACAAGCTAATAAACTGTACAGCCATGCCTCGCCCTACATCAGGAGCCAGCGCTAAACCAACCCAAGCTGTTAGTACCAGCATAGCTACCACTTTAAATTTACTAATTGCTAAGTAGTCTTGTAGCAAATTATGAGTACGCGAAATTAGCGATTGAGCATTAACGGGTAGCAGTATTTTTTTATCAATTATAAGTGCCATTATATTTCCCCTTTATGTGCGTGATTTTAGGTAATAACACAACCTAACCATGCTTAATAATAGTATGGCAGCCATCAAGTTATGCGCCAGTGCAACTCCCAACGGAATATGCCAATGTACTAAAATAAGCCCTAAGCTAATTTGGCAAAGCAGGGTAAGCAATACGCTCACCACGCAATTTTTAATTTTTTTAGAGTACGCTTGGCTGTATATTTTCCACATAATTAGCGCCAGAACGATGCAAGTAACCAGTGCCCAAATGCGGTGTAATAAATGAATAGACATACGCGCTTGCTGCGATAACACACCAAATTCATAATTACTGTGCTCAAGTGGTAATTGAAATACGCTACTCAATGAAAACGGTTGTGCGTAATTACACAATGGCAAACCACTACAATGAGGAGCGGCGTAATTTGCAGCCAGCCAACCACCAAGTGCAATTTGGATAATCAATACACTGAGCGCTACTAAACTTAAACCAAAATAGCGTTTTGCGCCGCTATCACCACCCATAATAGGTTTTGCGGTTAGCCGTAAATATAAAAGCGTTATAAGTGACAAAATACTAAAGCCACCTAATAAGTGCCCCATTACAATAAGCGGCTGAAGGTTCATGGTTACTGTCCACATACCAAGGGCAGCCTGAAACACCACGAGTAGAAGTAAAGCCAAAGGCAATTTAACTGGCGTAGTTGGATATTGGCGCTTTAAAAAAGCCAACACAAATAAACCTAAAATAAGTAAGCCTAAAGCACCTGCAAAGTAGCGATGAATCATTTCTTTCCACGCTTTTGCGGTTTCGAACATCATATCGGGGTAGCTTTGAGTTGCTAAGGCTATGTCAGCCTCATGCTTAGGTACCGTTAAAAAGCCATAACAACCAGGCCAATCGGGGCACCCTAATCCTGCATCACTTAAGCGGGTGTACGCACCTAAAGCAACTACAATCAAAGCGAGTAATCCTGTTATTAATACTAAGTTTTTATAATTTTTATACATCAGATACTCCAACTTAAGCTCAACTTAATTAGCTAGAACGAGAATAGTTAAGTAATTTTTTTAGATCTTTTAATAGCCCTTTTTGTACTAAACGGTTTTCTTGTGGCTCGACCTTAAAGGGATATTCAAGTACCACTAACCCCATATGATCAATTAAATATAAACTTGCAGGATTTAAACTCTGTTGTTCGGTAATAATTTTCCATGGTAGATTTTTATTGTCGGGGCTTCCCATTACAGCCATATCAACCTTGCCTTGGTTTTTACCAAGTGCCACATATAAGTTATTAAGTGCATTGAGCTGTTCGCTGCATGGGGTGTTACATTCGTTTGAATAATTAAGCGCGATAGTCCATTGTTTGGGATTATTTTGCGGCCAATTTTTAAGTTTTATTTCTTGGCTTAAAAACTCACCATTATTAGTAATTGCAGTAGGCAACCAATCAAACTTTAATGCGCCATATGCCAAAACTAATGGGATTGCACAGCAACCCACAAACAACAAAAGGGGATTATTTTTCATTATGTGTCCTTTTTTTACTCGCAAAAATAGCCACAACAGCACATGCAATAGCAATTAAAAACCATTGCAAAGCGTAGGCATTATGCTTTTGAGGGCTCATAACAACGGCCTCATAATGAGGTGTTGCAATTTCATCACCAGTACCTTGTCTGTAAGCCATAAAATTAATTAATGATTGCTGGCTTTGGGTGCTCAGCATATTCAAGTCGATAGATTGGATTCTTGTAGGTAAGTCGTTATTTGTAGTTTTATCTTCAAGCGTAAAGCTACTTAAGTTATTTTCTTTTATTTGCGCTTTAAGAATAAAAATACCTGTAGGCAGAGTAACCTTTGGCAGTGTATCTCTAGATATAGGCGCTTTTACCCATCCTAAATTAACTAAAATCACTTTTTCTTCGCTATCGGGCTTTAGTAAAGCAAGTAGGTCGTACCCTACTTGCCCGTTATAAATTTGATTATCTAAAAGCCAATATTGGTTTTGTACAAACCGCCCTTTTAACTCAAGCAATACACCAGTTTTGTTCCAGCTATCAGGCAAGTTAAGTAATTGAGACCAGCTCATCACACCACGAGTCTGTTGCTTAGCTATGGCGGTTAGTTGTTGCTGCTTTTGCTCACCTCGCTCCAACTGCCAAAACCCTAATCGCACACACACAAGTACAACAACCACAACCATACAAAATGTGATTAGTGAGCTAAGCTTTTGTTTGTACCATAAAACTAACTGCATAAAGGGTCAACTCAGTGATTATTAAAATTATTATCGTACTGTTGTTAATATTTATACTTTTTAACTTATTTAGAGCATTGTTTATTATGGTGTCAGGGAAAACAGGGGGACGACCTATGTCTCACTTTTTAGGTCGTCGCGTATTGTTTTCGATCGTTGTTTTAGTTGTTGTTATTGCAGCGCTTAAACTTGGTTTTATTAAAGCAAATAATTCGCCAATAAACGCTACAGCACATATACAAATACAAACAAACACAGCCACACCACATCAACAAAGTGCCAATACCAAGCAGCTGCTTGAAAAGCAAAGTGCTTATCTTTAGTAAAGTGCCCTTTTAATATCCGTAAAAATATTACAAATAAAAGTACGGTTCCTAGCGTTACATGCATACCATGAAAACCAGTCAATAAAAAAAACGTATTACCGTAAATACCCGCATCTAGCGTTAGATTAAGGTCATTATATGCATGCATGTACTCCTCAACTTGCAGCCCTAAAAAGCAAACGCCCAATAAAATAGTAGCGCCTAAAAAAACCTTAAGTGGAGTGCGTTTATTGTTTTCCATCGCTACGTGGGCAAAATGTAAAGTAACTGAGGAAGTAAGCAGTATTAAGGTATTTATAAGTGGTAAGCCTTGCCAGCCCATAGCTTGAGTAGTTTCGCCAGCAGGTGTTGAAACTAGCGGCCAAACGGCTTCAAAAGTAGGCCATAATACCTCGTTAGTCATTGCATTATTGCCTGCACCTCCAAGCCAAGGTACCGACAATACCCGTGCATAAAAAAGCGCACCAAAAAAGGCCATAAAAAACATAACTTCAGAAAAAATAAACCAGCTCATACCTTGTCTAAATGAGCGATCCATTTGTGCTGAGTACAAACCTTGGTCTGATTCACTAATTACATTTTTAAACCAGCTAAACAACATATACACAAGTACAGCAATACCGGCATAAAGCAGATAAACCCCGCTACCACCTTCTTTACCTACACTCATAACAGTCAAGCCCGCCCCTACTGCAATAAAAAACAATGCAACAGCACCTACAATAGGCCACGGGCTTTGCTCTGGTACGTAATAATGCTCATATTCTTGATTCATTTTATTTACTCCTAGTTTCACACTAGTTTAAAAAGCTAGTTATTACTTGCCACCAGCTGTTCACTAATATCAAATACGGTATAAGATAAAGTTAATTCTTCAATATCGCTTGGCAATGCGGTATCAACATAAAAAAGTAATTTAAATTCAAGCTCTTCCCCTGCTTTTAGAGGTTGCTGATCAAAGCAAAAACAGGCTATTTTATGTAAATACTTTGCCGCTTTACCTGGTGAGACTGATGGTACAGCCTGCATTACTTTATCTAGATTGCTGTTATTTTTAGCACTAAACATTACTTCACGCATTGCACCGGGTTTTACCACTACACTGTATTCTTTTGATTTAACTTCAAACGGTGCACCACTTTGTGCGTGAGTAGTAAAGCTAACGCCGACTTCTCGGTTTTGTACTATTTGTGTACTTTGCTCTGCTTGCTCAAGCGAAGGCTTTCCATTAAGCCCTGTTACATCACAAAACACGTCATACAAAGGTACTAAAGCAAAGGCAAAGGCAAACATGCCTATGCAAATAAGTACCAAACGTTTGAGTAGCGGTGCGTGTGTCATTACTTAATAACCGGCGGCGTAGAAAAAGTATGATATGGCGCTGGAGAGTCAACTTCCCACTCAAGGCCTTCTGCCCCTTCCCATACTTTTGCAGGCACTTTATCACCGCCACGCGCGCATTTAATTACCACAGCTACAAACAACAATTGCGATAAACCAAAGGCAAACCCACCAATACTTATGATTGCGTTAAAGTCGGCAAATTGAAGAGCATAATCGGGAATTCGACGCGGCATACCGGCAAGCCCTACAAAATGCATAGGAAAAAACAGTACGTTCACGCTCACCAGCGATAGCCAAAAATGCCATTTAGCCAATGTGATATTAAACATATTGCCCGTCCACTTAGGCAGCCAATAATAAGCACCTGCCATTATCGAAAATACAGCCCCTGTTACTAATACATAATGAAAGTGCGCCACTACAAAATAAGTATCGTGATATTGAAAATCAGCAGGTGTAATTGCCAGCATCAATCCCGAAAAACCACCCAAGGTAAACAGCACAATAAACGCAATACTAAAAAGCATTGGCACTTCAAAAGTTATTGAGCCTTTCCACATTGTGGCAACCCAATTAAATACTTTTACTCCTGTAGGTACCGATATAAGCATGGTCGCGTACATAAAAAACAACTCGCCAGCTACCGGCATCCCAGTAGTAAACATATGATGAGCCCATACAATAAAGCTCAATAGTGCTATGGAGGATGTGGCGTATACCATTGAGGCATAGCCAAAAAGTTTTTTACGAGAAAAGGTAGGTACTATTGTAGATATAATGCCAAAGGCAGGAAGAATCATTATGTATACTTCGGGATGACCAAAAAACCAAAAAATGTGTTGGAACATCACCGGGTCGCCACCGCCTGCGGCATCAAAAAAGCTGGTCGCAAAATACTTATCGGTAAGTACCATAGTGACAGCCCCTGCAAGCACTGGCATTACCGCTATTAATAAAAAGGCAGTAATGAACCACGTCCATACAAATAAGGGCAACTTCATCCATGTCATGCCGGGGGCACGTAAGTTCACTATGGTTACAATCACATTGATTGCGCCCATTATTGAGCTAATTCCCATAATATGTACGGCAAATACAAACAATGCAGTATTATCATTACTGTATGTTGTGGACAGTGGTGCATAAAAAGTCCAACCAAATGCAGGACCCCCACCAGGCATAAATAACGATGCCAATAGGATTAAAAACGCAAACGGTAAAATCCAAAAGCTCCAGTTATTCATTCTTGGCAATGCCATATCTGGCGCGCCAATCATAAGTGGTATCATCCAGTTAGCAAGGCCTGTAAAGGCGGGCATAACCGCACCAAACACCATAATTAAACCATGCACTGTGGTCATTTGATTAAAAAAGTGAGGGTCGACCAACTGTAAACCTGGTTGAAATAATTCAGCCCTGATCACCATGGCCATTGCGCCACCAATTAAGAACATGGTCAGCGAAAAAATTAAATATAAACTACCTATATCTTTATGATTAGTTGTGTAAAGCCAGCGTTTAAAACCTTTAGCTGGGTGATGAGCATGATGAGCTTCATTGGCGTTAGGTTGTTCTACTATGCTACTCATTAGTTCGCCTCCACTTTGGCATCAAGTGCTGTCTGTATTTGACTCGGTTGAATAACATCACCCGTATCATTACCCCACGCATTACGTTTATAAGTAATAACCGCAGCTAATTGCTTTATAGATAACTGCTTGGCAAAAGCTTGCATTGCCGTACCGGGTCGTCCATGGATAACTACATCAATGTGATCTTTTATATCGCCAAGCACTATCGGGCTGCCTTTAAGTGCAGGAAATACGCCCGGTAACCCCATGCCAGTAGGTTGATGACATGCAGCACAATTAGCCATATATACTTGTTCGCCTAAAGTCATTAATTCTTCTTTTGGGAGGGTTTTATCAAGTAATGCGGCATCTGCTAATGCTGCTTTTTGTTTAGCCTGCTTTTCATCTGCAAGCCATGTTTTAAAATCAGCCTCAGATTTAGCGACCACCACAACGGGCATAAAGCCATGGTCTTTACCACACAACTCAGCACATTGGCCTCGGTAAGTACCTTCTTCGTTTATGTTCGTCCATGTTTCGTTTATAAAGCCGGGGTTAGCATCTTTTTTAACTGCAAAATCAGGTACCCACCAAGAGTGAATAACATCGTCAGAAGTCATTAAAAATCGTACTTTTTGATTTATTGGCAGTACAAGAGGCTTATCAACCTCAAGTAAGTAGTTAGGATTTTTATCTGCAAGATTCGCGATTTCATCTTGCGGGGTAGATAAAATAGAGTAGAACTCTACATCTTCACCCATATATTCATAATGCCATTTCCATTGCGAACCCGTAATTTTAATAGTGAGATCAGCTTTGCTGGCATCTTCCATTGCAATTAGGGTTTTAGTGGCTGGTACTGCCATAGCAATTAAAATAACAAACGGAATTGCAGTCCAAAGTATTTCTACTTTAGTGCTTTCGTGAAATTGGGCAGGTACAGCCCCTTTAGATTTACGGTGATGAATAAGTGCCCAAAACATAATTGCGAACACTATCACCCCAATCACACAACATATTATAAATATGGTCATGTGCAGCTGATATACATTATTGCTTATATCGGTTACGCCTTTGCGCATATTGTATTGGCTGTTAGCCAAAACTGGGTGCGAAAAAACACATAATATAAGCCACAAGGTAGAGGTCAGTTTACCCATGTGACGGCTCCTTTGATGCTATTGCGAATGCAAAGCGAAGAGGCATACGGCTTAAACGCCAATTCGTTATTTTTATTTTTTTAGCCAATCTTATTTAATATTGATTGGTTTTGCTGCGCCAACAACGAGTTTATGTATATTGTGTGTTCTCAAAACTAAAAAGCTGTGAGTTATTATTAGCTCAGCACATTAACAATTAGCTAAAAAACGAACAACAAGCAAGTTTTAGTATAAAAAACAATCAGGTGATATTGAATAATTAATAAAAAATCGGTAATCAACTGGGCAACAGAAAGTTCAAAATATGAGCAAAACAAAGGGGTTTAACGCATTCGGAGGGGGAAAATATAAGTGCAAAAAAGTTTACAGCTTAAATAGTCAGTGGGCTGTTTACGCCCTATTTTTAGTACAAATTTTAAAACAAAAATGCGTACTAGTTAGTACGCATTTATAAAACTGCTTGTTTAAAAGCTATTTTTAAAGTCACATCCAATCAGCGTTTCTTATAACGCCAACGGCTAAGCCTTCAATATTAAAAGACTCATTCTCAAGATCTACTTCAATAGAGTCAAAATCGTCGTTTTCAGCATGAAGTAATACTTTACGACCCGCTTTCTCAAGACGTTTTACAGTTACGTCTTCGTCTAGGCGGGCAACAACAACTTGTCCGTTTTCAGCGGTTTGAGTACGATGTACAGCAAGTAAATCACCATCCATAATACCAATATCTTTCATGCTCATACCGTTAACGCGTAGTAAAAAATCTGCAGCCGGTTTAAACATTAATGGATCGATTTTGCAGTGACTTTCAACGTGCTCTTGCGCCAAAATAGGTGAACCAGCAGCAACACGCCCTATAAGCGGTAAACCTAATTGTTCTGGCTCTTCTTCTTCAATTAATTGAATACCACGGCTTGCACCTGGTTTCATTTTAATTGCGCCTTTTTTAGCAAGTGCTTTTAAATGTTCTTCAGCAGCATTGGCACTTTTAAAACCTAATGTTTGCGCTATTTCAGCACGTGTAGGAGGCATACCAGTGTCTTTAATAAAAACTTTAATTAGTTCGAGTATTTGAGCTTGGCGGTTCGTTAATGGTCGCATACAACTGGTTTTCCATACAGTATATTTAACTGTGAGTATATACAGTTAAATAAAAATCGCAAATTTAAATTAAGCCTTAAAATAGCTAAAGTAATTTCACTTGTGTACATTTTAGGGATATAACTAAAGCTAAGTTTATAAATGATTAAAAATGCAAAGGAGACATTATGAGTATTTGGTACCAGCCCATCACCTTAGAGCTGTGCAAGCAGTTAGAACAAGGCATTAATGGCCAAGGAACATTAATGAAAACTATGGGGATAGAAGTCACAGAAATTGGCGATGATTATTTGGTTGCCACAATGCCGGCAATTCCTGAGCATCATAACCCAATGGGGATAGTTCACGGCGGTGCTAACGTTGTACTTGCCGAAACAGTTGCCAGCTATGCCGCTAACTTTGTTGTCGATTTTACTAAATTTTACTGTGTAGGGCAGGAGATTAGCGCAAGTCATTTAAAAGCATCTCGCAACGGCACTTTAACAGCAACGGCAAGAGCATTTCATATAGGTAAACGTAGTTCAGTGTGGGAAATAAAAATTACAAATAGCCGCAATGAGCTGTGCTGCGTATCAAAAATGACCGCAGCAGTCGTAGAGCGAAGATAGTTACTTTTCGATTGGGTAAATGGTAATTTCCATACCCGCACCAATCGCAGATATACGCAATAATGTATCTGCATCTAAGGCTTGATTAAAGCACTTAGGAGAAGTCCCTGATTCAAAACCAATATCAAACGTTCTACGTGAACAGCTTAACCATTGCTTTAGCGCGTTACGCGAACACGATTCAATAAGCTCACATATATGGTTTATGGCTTTATCAGGTGTGCTCACCTCACCTGTAGCTTCAATACGCGCTAGTTGACGGTATTCGTCTTTGTCATAATGTAAAATCGTCGCGACTTTTTTCAAGTCCGCCACTAGCAAACTAATATCTTGCTTTGATTCAAGCTCAAGATCTACATTTAAAAATTGAATTTCCGACATCGTTTCGTATTTATCCTCTAATAATTTCATTGCAAACTTTAACGCAGTTTTACCGTTATACCAAATCAACTATGCTCTATTAACCACTTTATATGGATATTTCGCAGCTTTTAAGTATTTTTTAGCATTTAAAGCTAGCTGGATATCAAATATTCAGCTCAATTAAACAGATAAGTCATGTTAGGAATTTAAGTGTAATCTTTTTTATTTTTAAATGATTACAGTAAGCTATAGTTTAAACTGCGACAAAATGTCGCAGTAACTTATCCTATTAATGTAATAAACTAGCCTCTAAAAATAATAAGACTAAAACATGAATAAAAAAATATTTAAACATGCTCGCAAGTTACATAAATGGTTAGGTTATTTATTAGCACTACAAATTTTAGCATGGTTACTAGGTGGTTTAATTATGAGTGCAATCCCTCTTGATAAAGTTTATGGGGAGCATCTTGCAACACGTAATCTTAATAACCCATTTACGCAGGCTGATTATGTTGCCTCCCTTGACGATATTGCCTCTCAGGTGGTTAATCCAACACAAATAATTTTTGAGAACTTCTTAACTACACCACTTATTACTGTCTTTAGTAATAACGAGCAGCAAAGCTTCAATGGCATAACAGGCCGACCATTTGAACCGCCAACTAAAATACAAATTACCGCAAATGCTAAAGCACACTTACTTATTGACGCTCATGTAACAAGCGCTGTACTACTAAAGCTAGGTATGCGAGAAGTAGGATATAAAACCAATGTTTGGCAGGTCCAATTTGACGACACATTTAACACAACACTGTACTTGTCAGAAAATAACGGCAAAGTTGTCACCGTTCGCAGCACACTATGGCGAATTTTCGACTTTTTTTGGATGTTACATATTATGGATTACGATGAGCGAGAGAATTTTAATAATCCACTACTTATTAGCTTTTCAGCAACTAGCGTACTTTTTTGTTTAAGTGGAATATTATTACTTATACAAAATATACGACTAAAACGATTTATCCGAATTAAAAATAAGAATAAATCAAAGTAGTCATATTGGTTTTTGAGAGCTAGCGCCCACTTATCAAAGAGTAAATAAGCCTAGGGCTTATTTTATTCCAAGTGCTTAAATCGACTCAAATGTCGCTTTAACATTTCGTTTTCGAAAATCAACTCATCACGCTCATCCAGCAATTGTAAAACTAAAGCTATTGCCGACCAATCTAACGAAAAGTCATGTTGGATACGGGCCGCTTTTTTAACTAAGGTCACTGCAGATACCGTAAATAGCCACTGCGTAACATGCTTCCCCTCAATTGGAACCGCAATATTATGCTCAACTAACTCATATAAAATTGCTTCGCTAATATCACTGCTCAAACATAGCTCTTTGCTAGTAAGTAAATCGTCTTTTTGTGTCACGATAATTTGCATTATGGCTTGCTCCAGTTATTACGGGGATTAAAGTGAGCTTTTTCGGCTAATTCTTCCCACAGTTTTTTACTGGTATCATCAATAGATGTTGGATTAACAATTTTAAGCACAGCAAATAAGTCACCTTTAGCTTTTTTACTCATTAATCCCTTACCTTTAATACGCAAGCGTTGACCAGACTGACTATTAGAAGGAATAGTTAATTGGATTTTTCCTGTCAACGTAGGTAAATTTAGCTTTGTACCAAGAGCCGCTTCCCATGGTGCAAGAGGGACAACTATATTTAGGTTATGACCCTCAACATCAAATAATGGGTGAGGCACTAAACTAATTTGTAAATACAAGTCGCCATTTTGCCCATTCGCTGACCCTAATCCGCCTTGCCCTTTTAGTCGAATTCGCTCGCCATTTACTGAACCTGCGGGAATTTTCACTTTTAGTGATTTTTTAATTTCAGTGACACGGCCACTGCTGTCTCGCTGCGGTAACATAAACTCAACAGGCTTCACGGTATCAACTAAAGTCTCTTCAAGAAAAATTGGGAACTCTATTTCCACATCTTGTCCTTTTTGCGCGCGAGCGGCGTTACTTCTGCTCTGCCCGGAACGATTGAATCCACCGGCGCCGCCAAACATTGAATTAACAAAATCAGAAAACTCTTGATCGGTTTGAGGATCGCTTTGCTGATAATTACTTTGCGATGAGGCATTGTTACCACCATAATGGCCTTGCTGTTGACGAGCACGATTTTGTTGGTGACGACGTAACTCGTCGTATTTTACACGTTCTTCTTTGTTATGAATGACTTCGTAAGCTTCTGCTATTTCTTTAAACTTATCTTCTGCTTGAGGCTCTTTGCTTACATCTGGGTGATATTTTCTGGCTAACTTTTTATAAGCTACTTTAACCGCTTTATCATCTGCATCAGGCGATATTCCAAGCACTGCATAATAATCAACAAATTTCATTTGCAATCCAAATCCTCATATTGAGTAAGCTTTAAGCATACTCCTTAACGGGTAACCTTGTGTGGTTAAAATACGATAAATAGTGAGAAATAAATGAATAGTGAAAATAACTTTGAGTAAAAAATTAATCAGGCACTTTTTATTAATATAAGCGTAGGCCTTAAGTTAACTTTATCTTTTATCTTCAAGGCTTTAAACTGCCCATTCCTGTAGTTCACATTTGTGATGGATATGACTCGATTTATTCTGGCCTTATTGGCTTGTTGTGTGTGCGTTTCGGTATCTGCCGAACAATTTACCCGTTTTTCAACGGCTAAAAGACATTTAATTAAAACCCTACCTGACAACGCCAAAAGCATTTACTGCGGTTGCGACATTAAAAAAGAAGGCAAAAAACTCGTTCCTGATCCGTCTAACTGTGGTTACATTCCTCGAAATACCCTTACCCGCTCAGGCAAAGTAAATGTGCGAGCACTACGCATTGAGTGGGAGCACATTGTTCCGGCGTGGGAATTTGGTCACCAGCTACAATGCTGGCAAGATGGCGGGCGTAAAAACTGCCGTAAAGTAAGTGCTAAATTTAGAAAAATGGAAGCTGATATAAATAACTTAGCGCCAGCTATTGGCGAAATTAATGCCGATCGCTCTAATTATCGTTTTGGTATGCTTAGCGAAAACGCCACACAATATGGCCGTTGCGAAGTAAAAGTAAACTTTAAGCAACGTGTAGTTGAACCGCCTGTTTATGCACGAAAACGTATAGCTGACACCTACGCTTACATGCAAAAAACATACGGTTTAAAAATCTCTGATAAACAGCAAAAGTTATTTAATGCATGGCAAAAGCAAGCATTCGCAGATACAAGTAGTGCGAGCAAGCTCTAAGCTTTAAGCTTTAACACTCATTTACATAAATCAAAGTTATAAATGTTGAATAAACGAGCGAGTGTTGTAATATTTTAAACAACTTATTTACAAAAAAGCCCTTACCTATGTTTAAAAATAATAAAACCTCGCTTGCCATTTTCACTGCATTTGCGGGCTTTGCTTTGACCGGTTGTGGCGGCGGCGGTAGCGGTATCGACTCAGCCCCTGTAGTTACAACACCTGTTAATAGCAGTCCAACATGGACTGCGGGTGTATTTGAACCCTCTAACGATTTAAAAAACTTTTGCGAAACCCCGCGTACGGGTAACGATCCCTTTAATAACAACGAGCCTTACCCAGATCAAGCCGGTTCTGCCCTTTACGAAAAACTCTGGCTTCGCTCTTGGAGCGACGAAACCTACCTTTGGTATGATGAGATTGCCGATAACGATCCTGAAAGCTTTGCCACAGTAGCCGATTATTTTGCCCAATTAAAAACAGAGCAGCTTACCGACTCAGGGGCAAAAAAAGATAACTTTCATTTTTCAGAACCTACTGAAGATTACTTTCAAGAAGCGCAATCGGGCGTTACTTCTGGTTACGGGATAAATTGGGCGTTTATTGGCGATACAGCCGACCGTATTTTACGCGTCGCTTATCTTGAAGATGATTCACCTGCAAGCCAAATAGGCTTTCAACGTGGTGATACTGTACTTTCAGTTGACGGTGTTAGCATTAATACCAATACAGAGTCGGGTGTAGATACGCTTAACGAAGGCTTATTTAGCCCAACTAACGGCGACTCACATACTATTGTTGTACGCAGTAACGATGGCGCCGAAAAAACATTTAATGTAACCGCTGGCAATATTGAACAAACACCGGTTCAAAATGTTAAAACGATTACAACCGCAAATGGTTCAAGCGTGGGTTACATGCAATTTAATAGCCATATAAGCATTGCCCAAGAAGGGCTTATTGATGCGGTAAATAAGTTTAAAACCGATGGTATTGATGAGCTTGTAATCGACTTTAGATATAACGGTGGTGGTTTATTAGCACTGTCGGCACAATTGGCTTATATGGTTGCCGGTAATGCCAACGTTAACAACCGCTTTTATTATCAAACTCAACAAAACGATAAACAACCCGTTGATTCGCCTTTTCCATTTATTGATGAAGAAATAGATTACTCTACTTTTTTTAGCACAGGTGAAAACCTACCTGATTTGTAACTATTCAGCCTCATCTGAAATGAATATATCAGGCAGCTGAT
>NZ_WTKZ01000064.1:0-21132 GCF_011378805.1 Pseudoalteromonas sp. Z9A6 | reverse complement strand
ATACTGTTAGTTCATTGATATGTAAAGGCTAATTCTGGGGATACTTTAGCATCTACGCCAAGCGCAAGCGCAATATTTTGTTTATAAGAGCGTCCAGCCTCTTGTTGCTTAAGTGCAGCAGTTTCTAGCAATGACTCTGCAGAAGACTTTATATTATTAGGTGTGTCAGGTGAGTTAATTAGTATTAAAGCTTGAGTATCGGCAGCAGGTAAATTATTAACTGTTAAATAAGCACGAACTAAGTACAAGCGAGCTTCATACCATCTAGGGTTATTTTCAACCACGCGTTCAAAGACAAATACAGCTGGCGCCGCATGCCCTGTTTTAAGTGCACTGACCCCTAATAAAAAGTCGTATACGGGTTCGCCCAGGTACTGGTATTCGCTATTACTTTTTTGATAAGCCTGAGTGAATTTTTTTCAGAAACTAATTTTTGAAGCTCAATCAATAGCTTATTGTATTCATCATTGCTTTGAGCCAATGAGTTAAAGCTCATTACAGCTAAACAACTACACAGTAAATTTCCTAAAACCTGTTTAATCATGCTTAATTTTATATCCCAGTAGAAGTTTGATGTTTAGTAAAAAGTGATGCCAACATTAGAAACCTACCACTTTTTGTAGCTAAGTATAGTTAATACAGTCACATTGGTTAACTAATTGTAGATAAGTAATGAGTTATACCAATCCGCGATAATACTTAATCATTTTGCGGGGCTAAACGTGTCGCTATCTGTGTTAAAAAATTCTCATTTACGACTGCATGGGTGCAGAAGGTAGAGCAATGCAGGAGCAATTGCCGAGAACAATGAAATAGCGAATTTTTTGCCAAGCTATCAACATGTTTTTCCATCCTCAAAATAGATCAATTAATTAAGCGAATTGGTATAAATACTTGTTTATTACATATTATTACTAATTAGGGTGTGTTGATCTTTGTGGATTGAAATTTTTTAATCTAGGGATGATTTAATCGCAGCGTGAGATTTACAAATTAGTGGGTTTAACTAGAGTATGAATAATTGTGTTGTAATCTTAATATAGTAAGAGGTTTTAGAATTTATATAATAGGATAATTAATAGGGTATAAATATGAAGGCTTACTAGGAAAAAAGTGGGGCGATTGACGGGGCTTGAACCCGCGACAACCGGAATCACAATCCGGGGCTCTACCAACTGAGCTACAACCGCCACTACACACACCTTGTTTGGTGTGGCGCGCATAATACATAAAATAATAATTGTTGTGAAGCCCAAAAGTGAAATAAATTAAAATAATTTAAATCAGGCAAATATAATTAGTATTTAGTCGTTAATATTTTTTCAAAGTAGGCTATGTTTTATCGCATAAATGCCTCTAAAAAATAGAATATACTTGCATTTAATAGTATTAATTCATTATTTCATGAGAGTAAATTGTAAATTAATGTATAATAATGCCCGAAAACGCTTAATAAAAAACATTTGGAGTAAATATGGATTCAGTACTTAATTGGCTTAACGATAACTCAGGCCTAATTTTACACTACGGTATACAAGCTGTTGTTGCGCTTGTTATCTTTTTACTTGGTAGTCGTGTTGCTAAGTTTTGTTCTAACTTAACTGAAAAAGGTTTTGCTAAAAAGAAAGTAGATAAAGCTGTCGCTTCATTTGTTTCAAGTATTGTGTACACACTTGTATTTGCTGTAACTATTTTAATGGCACTTTCGCAAATTGGCATTGAAACAACTTCGTTCATTGCTATTTTAGGTGCTGCCGGTTTAGCAGTTGGTTTAGCATTACAAGGTTCATTATCTAACTTCGCATCAGGCGTACTAATTATTTTACTTCGTCCATTTAAGTCTGGTGACTTTGTTGAAGCAGGTAATAAAATGGGTACGGTTAAAAAAATCGAAATATTCTCAACTGAACTACGTACTCCAGATAACAAAGTAATTATCGTACCAAACTCTCAAATAATGTCTGGTGCTATTACTAACTTTTCACGAGAGTCTACTCGTCGTATCGATTTAGTTATTGGTGTTGGCTACGATGCTGATTTACGTCACGCAAAAGAAGTATTAAAATCTGTATTAGATGCAGAAACACGCATA
This sequence comes from Pseudoalteromonas sp. Z9A6, assembly GCF_011378805.1. Classification (NCBI taxonomy): domain Bacteria; kingdom Pseudomonadati; phylum Pseudomonadota; class Gammaproteobacteria; order Alteromonadales; family Pseudoalteromonadaceae; genus Pseudoalteromonas; species Pseudoalteromonas sp. Z9A6. Next base: position 19,040 of record NZ_WTKZ01000064.1, on the reverse strand, counting down.
CTTAAAGATCCAGCTTACAATGTATCTGTAAATGAGTTAGGCGATTCAAGTGTTAACTTTATTGTTCGTCCTTGGGTTAACGCTGCTGATTATTGGCCTACTTACTGGTCATTAATGGAAAATATTAAAATCGCATTAGATGATGCAGATATTACTATCCCATTTCCACAAATGGATGTTCACTTTCACAAGCAAGACTAATTTTAAATAGTTATTTAATTAAAGTTATCTTTAATTGTTATAGTGCTAAAGAGCTATTAAACATAAAATTTTCATGCGGTATTTGCTGCATGAAAATTTTTTACATTATTACTTAGCTGTTTAGCTTGCTCTAACAAGTAATGCTTTAATAAAATAGATGTACATTTATACAAAGGTTATTTTTTAATGAAATTAAAGCTTTTATCAGTTTTAGTTGCGGCTTCTGCTGCAACAAACGCATTTGCTGCAGACGCAGAACAAAGAACATGGGAAGTTACCAGTGAATTAGGTGCTATTGTCACAAGTGGTAATACAGAAACGACCACACTCAAAGGTGGCATTAAAGTTCAGCACAACCTTGAACACTGGAACAACGAATACAAGCTAGACGGCATCTACAAAGAAGATGAAGTTGAAGATGCAAATGGTGACAAAAACAAGCAGCGCACTAACGAAAAGTATTCAATTTCTGCACAAGGTAATTACAAATTAAATGAAGATCATTCTCATTTATTCATTTATGGTTCACACGTTTCAGATTATTTTGGAGCGTATAGAAGTGAGTCAGTAATTTCTGCAGGTTACGGTTTACGTTTATTAAACGAAAAAACTATGTGGCTAAGTGCTGAAATTGGTCCTGGTTATAAATACTTTGAATACCCAGATGACAGCACTGAAGTTGATGACAACGGTAACTCTCTTGCTGGTGAATTTGAAGGCGAAGTAATTGCCTTGGGTAAGTTAGATTACAACTGGCAAATTTCTGAGAATGCACGTTTTACTCAATTAGTTGCTGTTGAGTACGGTGATACAAACACTAAAACTCGCTCTGAAACTGCATTACTTGCAAAAATAAACGGCTCGTTACAAATGAAAGTCGCTTTTAATGTCACTAACAACTCAGATGTTGCTGACGATAAAGAAAGCACTGACACAGAAACGTCATTCACGTTGGTTTACAGTTTTTAACCAATGTAGTTAAGTTAATGACATTAAAGTGACAAAAGGGACGAAAGTCCCTTTTTTATTTTCTTAAAATTAAGGTATTATAGCGGCCAATTTTGGTTGTAGACCTAGGGATATACCTACTCGTGAAAGTTTTTACACAATTTATTAGTGCTTTTATTCTACTTTGTAGTTTTAGTACTTTGGCTTTTACGCCAACAGCGTCTCAAATTGAGCAATTTAAAAAGTTACCTAAAGCTCAACAAGAAGCCCTCGCAAAACAGTATGGTGTTGATATATCAACGATCACTGGTACAAACCAATCTAATAATCAAAATAATACACAGCAGCAAAATAGTATTGGTGAGCGCGCAGAACCCGAAAAAGAAAAGCTTACAGATGAAGAGCGCTTTAAACCAAAAACAGACGAATTAAAGCCGTACGGTTACGAATTGTTTGCAGGTGAACCAACTACATTTATGCCAAGCGAAAATGCCGCAGTACCAGATACATATATTGTGGGCCCTGGCGATCAATTAAAAATAAACTTTTATGGTAAAGAAAGTGACAGTTTTGAAGTTATAGTTGACCGTGAAGGACGTATTAGTATTCCAGATTTAAGCCCTGTAGAAGTGGCCGGTTTGACCTTTGCTGAAATTAAAGAATTAGTAAAAGTAAAAGTAGAGCAAGAGGTAATAGGTGTAAAAGCGTTTGTATCGCTTGGTCAGCTTCGTAGCATGCGTATCTTAGTGCTAGGAGAGGCTTACAAGCCTGGTAGCTACAGTGTTTCATCATTAACAACCGTTTCGCACGCATTATTCGTAAGCGGTGGCGTGTCTGACATTGGCTCTCTTCGTAATATTCAAGTTAAACGAGCAGGCAACGTAGTTGCAAACTTTGACCTTTACGACTTACTTATTAATGGCGATAGCAGTAACGATATCGTATTAAAGCCGGGCGATGCTGTATTTATTCCATCAGTTGGCGCTCAAGTAAGAGTTGAAGGTGCGGTTAAACGCCCAGCTATCTTTGAACTTAAAAAAGGTGAGTCTGCTAAGCAGTTATTAGCAATGGCCGGAGGCCTTAAACCAAATGCATATGCCAAAAGCGCAATTGTAGAGCGCTTTAACTTCGATCGCAAAGAAGTGCTATCGGTAGATTTTTCAAAATCGCAAATTAACTATATTCCACAAGATGGCGACCGTATTCGCTTTAATTCAGTTAGCTCGCAATATCAAAACTCAGTTAGCTTAATTGGTGCTGTAGCGCGCCCAGGCAATTATCAATGGCACCAAGGTAAGCGCATTTCAGATGTACTTAAATCAGTACGTGGTGATTTACTACCGCAAGCCGATTTAAGCTATGGACTCGTAATCCGCGAAATAAATATAAACGGCGATATAGAAGCACACCAATTTGACGTTGCTCAAGCGATTATTAAAAATCCTGAAAATAACTTACAACTTCAAGCTAATGACAAAATTGTTGTATTTAGCCGTTTTGAAGAAAAAGAATTAGAGCAATCAACTCTAGCAAATATGGCCCTTAGTCAAGAGCAGCAAGAGCAGCAACAAAAAGCAGAGCAATGGCATAAGTTTGAACAAAAAGAGTTCGAAAAATACATTGGCGTTAATCAAGAAGACGAAGAACTTGTTCTTGAAGACAATAAAATACTCACTATTGCTGAAATTTCTAAGCGCAAAGCAAAAGAAGAAGAAGACCAAGAACTCAAACCTGAAGATTACGCGTTATTTAGCCGCCATAATTTATTAGCGCCAATTATTGCTAAATTTAAGCAGCAAGCATCAGTGCAGCAAGCAATGCAATTAGTTGAGATTAGCGGAAACGTTACTTTCCCTGGTATTTATCCACTAATGATTGGTGGTGAGGTAAGTGATTTAATAACAGCAGCAGGTGGCTTGCTGGAGTCAGCATACATAAAACAAGCTGAAATTACGCGAATAGTAGCGAGTGATGGTTCTAAAATAGAACACTTACGATTTGATCTTGAAAGCGCCATGAAAGGCGACCTTCAAAGTAATATTACATTACAAAGTAAAGACAGCATAAACGTATTCGCTATTCCAAATTGGCAAGAAAATGTAAAAGTAGAATTAAAAGGTGAGCTTAAATTTCCGGGTACTTACACGATACGCCGAGGTGAAACGCTAACTGAATTACTTGAACGCGCGGGTGGTTTTTCAAAATTTGCAGAGCAAAAAGCAGCTGTATTTACCCGTATGTCGATTAAAGAGCAAGAGGAAAAGCAGTTAGCACGTTTATCTACAGAGCTTCGCCGTGATATAGCTTCTAAGAGCTTCCAAAACTCTGTAAGCAGTAGCACACTTTCATATGAAGAAATGAACAAGCTGTTAAACGACCTCGCGAGTGTTGAAGCCGTAGGACGTTTAGTAATTGATTTACCTTTAATTGTAAATAATCAACAAAACTTAGTATTACAAGATGGTGATACGCTTTATGTACCAAGCAAGCGTGATTCAATCAGCGTAATTGGTGAGGTTAACTACTCAACATCACATCTATATAAATCAGGTGTTAGTGTTGATGATTATATAGCGCTAAGTGGTGGCCTGAAAGAGCGTGCGGCTGAAGACCGAATTTACATTATTAAAGCCAATGGTTCAGTGAAAATACCAAACACAGGTGGCTGGTTTGCAGCAAATAATGCTGATCAGTTAGAACCAGGCGATACCATAGTAGTGCCAATGGACGCAGGCCATATGGATAAACTAACGCTGTGGAGCACAGCAACGCAGATTCTTTATCAGCTTGGTGTGGCAGTTGCAGCGATTGGTAGTTTGTAAAAAGTTAAGTAATAAGTCTTCAGTGATGAAGACTTATATAATTTCAACCTGCTCGCTATCGTTTATCGAATAGTTTGAATAAGTTATATTAAAGGTCTTAAAATTTTTATGTCAAATGATATTAAAACAATTGAGCTGGATACTACTCCTCCTAAGCATGAAAAAAATCATAATGAGATTGATTTACGTGAAGTCTTTAATGTTATTTGGAAAGGAAAATGGACTGTTGCAATTATTACTGTATTAATGGCTATAAGCTCTGTTTATTATGCAATACAACAACCAAATATTTATAAATCGGAGGCTCTTTTAGCTCCAGCCGAAACTAAAAGTAGTGGTGGGCTATCAGGTATAGCTGGTCAATTCGGTGGTTTAGCAAGCCTTGCAGGGGTCAATTTAGGTAGTCAAAGTGCAAATAAAACACAGCTTGCATTAGAGGTTTTAAAGTCAAGAATATTTACTAGTGAGTTTATAAAAAGACATGAAATATTACCTGATTTGATGGCTGTAAAATCATGGGAACTAAGTAGTAATACTATAGAATACGATAAAGAACTTTATGACGATGAAAATGGAAAATGGTTGCGAGCCGTAAAGGCACCTCGTAAACCAAAGCCTTCAATGCAAGAAGCTTATAAAGAGTTTATACAGATAGTTTCAACAAGTACTGATGTAGAAACTGGGATGGTAAAAATATCAGTAGAGCATGTATCACCTTTTATTGCTAAGCAATGGGTTAATTGGTTAATTCAAGATCTAAACGATGAAATGAAACAGCGAGATGTTTTGGAAGCGAATAGAAGTACAGAGTTTTTGACTAAGCAATTAGAGGAAACAAAAATAGCTGATATTCGTAGTGTGTTATATAAATTAGTAGAAGAACAAGCAAAAACTATTATGTTTGCAAATGTACGGGATGAGTATGTTTTTAAAACGATTGATCCCGCACTAGTGTCTGAGGAAAAAAGTAAACCGAAAAGGGCTCTTATTGTGATGCTCGGTGTCACATTAGGTGGTTTACTAGGTATTATATTAGTACTTATAAGACATTTTTTTAAAAAATAACTAACTAATTTATATCTTATTTATTTTTCTTAGTTTATTAGTAGTGGTGTCACTTTCAGCTTAATGTGTTTAAAAGGAATTTAAGGCTGGAATTTCGAGTTAATAACGATTGTTTCTGAGGTTTTGATAATGAATTATATTCAAAGTTTTAATTCTATCTATGGGGAAGAATTATAATGGCCAGTAAGGTCAAAATAGAAGAAGCTGATGAGGTGGCAAGTAACTCTGAACAGTTAGACGGTATATTTATAACTGAAAGCTTTAAATCTAAAAAAGAAGCTTTAAAACAAGATGTTATCTACGTTTTTTGTCCTCCTGAGTGTGCTTCTAAAATAGGTGGAATCATTGAAGATTATTCGTTTGATATCATTATAAATGATTACAGTGTTAAAGATTTTACTAAAAAGATAGTTTGTCATTATCAAAGCGATTATTTGACAAAGGAACAGAGAAAATTTCTAGTAGGAGCAACAGAGTGTGGTGCCTGGGTTGAGCCATTAATTAGCTATTTAGACGACCGTTTAAAATACACCGAGGTTAGACTACTCCGTAGTAATTATTTTTTGCACCAAAAAGCATTTTCTATTCTTTCAAATCAACGAACCCAAGTTGCAAAAAGGTTCATGGATGTAGCATGTGCATTGATTTTATTAATTATAACACTGCCCTTAGCAATTATAGCTGCAATATTAATAAAATTAGAAAGTTCTGGACCTATTTTATTTAAGCAAAAACGGACTGGGCAATATAATAAACAGTTTAAAGTCTATAAATTTAGATCTATGTGTAATGATGCAGAAAAGCATGGTGCTCAATGGGCTTCTAAAAATGATGTGCGAATTACTAAGGTCGGTAAGTTTATACGCAAAACACGCATTGATGAAATTCCTCAACTTATAAATGTTCTACAAGGCAACATGTCGATTGTAGGCCCCAGGCCTGAACGTGAAATTTTCATAAAAGATTTGGAAAAAGAAATTCCATATTATCGCTTTAGACATGCAGTTAAACCAGGTGTTACCGGGCTTGCGCAAGTGAGTTACCCATATGGTGCGTCTGTAGAAGATGCTATCTGGAAACATAAATATGATATTCACTATATTAAGCATCATTCGTCATTATTAGACTTGAAGATACTACTTCTAACTGTGAAGACTGTTCTATTCGGAATGGGTAGATAATGGACGAACCATTAGTATCAGTAATTATGCCAGCTTACAATGCACAAAACTATATAAAGCAAGCAATAGAATCTGTTCAATCTCAAACGTATAAAAACTGGGAGTTATTAATCACAGATGATCGTTCGATTGACAATACACAAGAAATTGTAGAGCAATATGTAGCTAAAGATCCGCGGATAAAGCTATTTATAAATGAAAGTAATAGCGGTGCGGGCGTTGCCCGCAATAATTCGATAGCTAATGCTAAAGGGCGCTTTATAGCATTTTTAGATGCTGATGATCAGTGGTTAGCCGAGAAATTAACTAAACAGATTAGTTTTATGCTCGACAATGGATATGCATTTACTTTTACAGGTTATCAAAAGTTGCAAGGGAGTAGTCTAAAAGGAATAGTCATACCTCCTGTTTTAACCAATTATAAAAAGTTGTTAAGTAGTAATGTAATAGGCTGTTTAACAGCTGTATATGATGTAAAAACTCTTGGTAAAATGTATATGCCTTTAATAAGAAAAAGGCAGGATATGGGGTTGTGGCTTAGTATTTTGAAAGAAGTTAAAGCAGCTTATAGTATTTCAGAGTCACTGGCTATTTATAGAGTCGACTCAGGTATGTCACAGAATAAATTAGAAATACTAAAATGGCAGTGGTTATTTTATCGTGAAGTAGTGAAGCTAAACATTTTTAAAGCGACTTATCACTTTTTTATATATTCGGTTAAAGGTTTTCTAAAACATAAAAAATGAAAATATTAGTTACAGGTGGTGCAGGGTTTATTGGCTCTGCCGTTATCCGACATATACTAGATAGTACTCAAGACTCTGTTATTAATCTTGATAAGCTTACTTATGCGGGGAACCTAGAGTCATTAAAATCAGTTCAGGCTGATGAGCGTTATACATTTGAGCAAGTCGATATTTGTGATCGTGTAGCCCTAGACCGTGTATTCAAAGAACATAAACCAGACGCAATAATGCATTTAGCTGCTGAAAGTCATGTAGACCGTTCAATTACAGGGCCGAGCGACTTTATTCAAACTAATATTGTAGGCACATATAACTTACTTGAGGCAGCTCGCAGTTACTGGAATAACTTAGAAGTTAATGCGAAAAAAGCATTTAGATTCCATCATATTTCAACGGATGAAGTATATGGAGATTTACCTCACCCAGATGAGCAAGTAGGTAATGGGTTAGGTAAAGCGCTACCTTTGTTTACTGAACAAACATCTTACGCACCAAGCAGTCCTTATTCAGCAAGTAAGGCGTCTAGCGATCACTTAGTTCGTGCATGGCAACGTACTTATGGCTTTCCTACAATCGTAACCAATTGCTCAAATAACTATGGGCCATATCATTTCCCTGAAAAGTTAATACCTTTAGTAATACTTAATGCGCTAGAAGGTAAAGACTTACCTATTTATGGTAAAGGTGATCAGATTAGAGATTGGTTATTCGTTGAGGATCATGCTCGAGCTTTATATAAGGTAGTAACTGAAGGTAAAATTGGTGAAACCTATAATATTGGTGGTCATAACGAAAAGCAAAACATCGAAGTTGTTAAAAGTATTTGCAGTATTCTAGATACTTTAGTGCCTAAGGACTCCCCGTACTCAGAGCAGATAACGTACGTGACAGATCGCCCTGGTCACGATAGACGTTATGCTATTGACTCGTCAAAAATGAGTACAGAGCTAAACTGGACACCAATAGAAACCTTTGAAACAGGCCTACGTAAAACGGTTCAGTGGTATTTAGATAATCAAACGTGGTGTCAAAACGTACAAGATGGTTCATATCAGCGTGAGCGTCTGGGCGAAATACATATGACAGCTAAAGGAAAATAGCATGAAAGGAATTATCCTTGCCGGAGGCTCCGGTACACGCCTTTATCCTATTACTATGGGTGTATCCAAGCAGTTACTCCCAATTTATGATAAGCCAATGATTTACTACCCGCTTTCTGTGTTGATGTTAGCGGGAATACGTGAAATCTTAATTATTACTACACCTGAAGATCAAGCGTCATTTAAACGATTGTTGGGTGATGGCTCACGCTTTGGTGTTGAGCTTAGTTACACAATACAACCAAGTCCTGATGGTTTGGCTCAAGCGTTTATTTTAGGTGAAGAGTTTATTGGCTCTGACGACGTTTGCTTATTGCTAGGCGATAATATTTTTTATGGGCAAGGGTTCTCACCTAAGTTGAAGCATGCGGTTGAGAATGCCAAAAATGGGCAAGGAGCGACTGTATTTGGTTATCAAGTAAAAGATCCGGAACGTTTTGGTGTCGTTGAATTTGATGATAACCATAAGGCGATTTCCATTGAAGAGAAGCCAGCTAAACCAAAGTCTGATTTAGCGGTAACCGGTTTATATTTTTACGATAATTCAGTTGTAGAAATAGCAAAACAAGTTAAGCCCTCGCATAGAGGTGAGCTAGAGATAACGTGCTTAAATGAAATTTATTTAAAGCAAAATAAGCTTAATGTTGAAATACTTGGTCGCGGCTTTGCTTGGCTTGATACAGGTACGCATGAAAGCTTACTTGAAGCGGCTCAATTTGTAGAAACAATAGAAAAGCGCCAAGGCTACAAAATAGCTTGTCTAGAAGAAATTGCATTCAATAATAAGTGGCTAACTAAATCTGAAGTGGAAGCGCTTGCAGCCCCAATGCTTAAAAATAGTTACGGTCAATACCTAATGAGTTTAGTAAAAAGTAATGCATAATCACTTAACTTTGAAGGAGTGGGATAGCCACTTTTTTAACAAGACAATATTTTCACTTGAGCTAACAAGTGATGATATAGAAAATAAAAATTGGCCTAGTAACTCACTAGTAACAACTAAAGTTAGTTCAAATAACTATCACTATTTAGATAAAATGAATAAGTACGGCTTTAGCTTTGTTGAGGGAGAAGTTGTATTTCAAAAAAGCTTGCTAGACAGCAATGACGTAGTTTCACTACCAAGTTTTAATTGTTATCTAGCGCTAGAAAGCGATATTGATGAACTTAAACGTACAGTAAGTGATTTATATGTGAAAAGTCGTTTTAGAGAGCCGTGGTTTTCTCCAAGTGAAAGAGATTGCTTTTATCAAACGTGGATCGAAAATGCAGTTTTATCTAAATTCGATGACTGTTGCTTAGTCTTAAAGAACGAAGGTAATATTTCTGGTTTTATTACCATTCGGATTAGAAATAAAGAAGCCGTTATAGGGCTTATTGGAGTAGCTAGTCGTTTTCAGGGGCAGGGAATAGGTAGTGAACTGCTAAAGCTAATAGAGGCCTACTGTTTAGCAAATAACGTTAGCAAGATAAAAGTTGCAACACAAACTAGCAATACCCCCGCAGCAAATTTATACAGTAAAAATGGTTTTAGCATTGCTGATATATCATATTGGTTTTATAAACAGGTTTAAAAATGATCCCTTTTAATATTCCTCCTAAAGTAGGCACAGAATTAGCGTATATCGAACAAGCGATTGCATCAGACAAGTTATGCGGCGATGGTTACTTCTCTAAAAAGTGCGAAAAATGGTTTGAAGACAGCTTCAACACAACAAAAGCATTACTAACTCCCTCATGTACAGCATCGTTAGAGCTAGCCGCTATTTTGATAGATATTCAGCCAGGCGATGAAGTTATAATGCCCTCCTATACATTTGTATCTACAGCGAATGCGTTTGTATTACGTGGTGCAAAAATTATATTTGTTGACGTTCGTCCGGATACAATGAATATTGATGAAACACTTATTGAAGCTGCGATTACGGCTAAAACAAAAGCAATAGTGCCAGTACATTACGCAGGTGTAGCTTGTGAAATGGATACAATACTCACTATCGCAGAAAAACATGACTTGTGGGTAGTAGAAGATGCAGCACAAGGCGTAATGTCTACCTATAAAGGTAAAGCACTAGGAACTATTGGTCATATAGGCTGCTATAGCTTTCATGAAACTAAAAACTACTCATCGGGTGGCGAAGGTGGGGCAATTTTAATTAATGACCCTAAGCTGGTTGAGCGAGCTGAGATTATACGTGAAAAAGGAACAAATCGTAGCCAGTTCTTGCATGGTATCGTCGATAAATACACGTGGCAGGACATAGGGTCGAGCTTTTTACCAAGCGAGTTACAAGCGGCTTATTTATATGCACAACTTGAAGCCGCAGACACGATAAATAATTTTCGTTTATCAATATGGGAACGTTATTACAGTGAACTTAGCCAAAAGTTAAAAGCAGAGCAGTTACCTCATATTCCCGATTCATTAACGCATAATGCGCATATGTTTTACATTAAACTAAATTCAAATGAAGAAAGAAATGAATTTATTAGTTATATGAAAGAGCAGGGTATTACAACACCTTTTCATTATATCCCACTGCACTCAAGTCCAGCGGGTAAGCAATTTGGTGGGTTTATTGGTAATGATCTTCATACATCGGCTGAAAGTGCAAAGTTAGTACGTTTGCCGCTTTATTTTGGGATGCTTACAGAGGATCAAAATAAAGTAATAATAGCTATATTTAATTTTTTCTTTAGTAATTAACTACTTTAATAATAAATGAAAACTAGGGAAAAAATGAAAATAGTACATATTTCTAGCTGTGATAAATTCCTACCCCCTTATATAGAATTTATTAGAAAGCATTTCGATTTTTCAGAACACCAGTTTTTTTTAACTAGTGGAATGGCTGACTCTTTAATTACAACATCTAATAACGTTTCTTTAGCTAAACGTGGTCTGTTATCTCGGCTCAAGCATTATAAAAATGTACTTATTGGAATGCATAAAGCAGAAAAAATAATACTACATGGGTTATTTGATATTCGTATAATTCAAATGCTTTTTTTTACCCCATGGTTATTAAAAAAATGCCATTGGGTTATGTGGGGTAGTGACTTATATGTTTATCAATTTTCAGATAGAGATAATGCATTTAAGCGTAGAGAGTTTTTTAGAAAGTTTGTAATAAAAAATGTTGGTTTTTTAATAACTTATATACCAGGAGATGCTGCGTTAGCACGTGAGTGGTATAAAGCAAAAGGCCAAATTTTAGAGTGTATTATGTACACTAGTAATCTTTATAAAGATCACAAGTTAGACGTAGATACTTCACAGAGCATCAATATTCAATTAGGGAACTCAGCTGATCCAAGTAATGAACATATTGATGCGCTTGAGAAGCTATTAAAATTTAAAAATGAAAATATTAATATCTACGTTCCCTTATCTTACGGGCCGGCAGGGTTATCCACATATACCGAAAATGTCATAAAGCAAGGCAAAGAGTGGTTTGGTGAAAAGTTTAAACCAATGTTAAGTTTTATGCCTTTCGATGAATACCTACATTTTTTATCGACTGTCGATATTGCTATTTTTAACCATAAACGTCAACAAGCTATGGGGAATACAATAGCGCTATTAGGCTTAGAGAAAACGGTATATATCAGAAGTGAAACCACACAATGGGAATTTTTTCATTTAAAAGGAATTAAAATTGGAGATATAAACCAATTGAATTCATTAGATAAAATTGATGTAAAAACAAATTCTGAAATTATAAAAAAATACTTCTCAGAAGAGCAATATTTACAACAACTCAAAAATATTTTTACTCAGTGAATACCTTACTTAATTTATTGTTTAATCGCTACTGACTAATGAGAAGTTATGGAACTTAAAAAAATACTTGTTTTTGCATTGGGCCCCATAGGAGGAGCCATTTTAGGTTTTGTAACTTTACCATTGATCACGTGGTTTTTTACTACTGAAGATGTTGGCCGAATTGCAATGTTAAATGTAGCTATAGGCTTTTCTACATTGTTTTTCAGTCTGGGCTTGGACCAAGCATACGTAAGAGAATACCATGAAGCCAATAGTAAACCTGCGTTGTTTAAAGCTACATTTCTGCCCGGTTTTGCACTACTAACCGTTATATTATTGATTATTTTAAGTTTAGATGGAGCACTTTCAAAATGGCTGCTTGATATCGATAGCCTACTATTAAGCGTCTTAATCGCTAGTGTTTTGATATCCACATTTATAGCTAGATTTCTATCACTAATCTTGCGTATGAATGAAAGAGGTTTAGCATACTCAATGAGTCAAGTGTTGCCTAAAATATTACTTATTGTAATTATAGTAAGTTATGTTTTTTTTAACACTTCTAAAAACATCACTAATCTTATAATTGCTAATGTAGCATCAACTATTTTCATTTGCTTAATTTTTGTTTGGAATACTCGAAAAGAGTGGCTGGCAGCTGTAAAAGAAAATATTGATTATATTTACTTGCAAAGATTACTTAAGTTTGGAGTTCCATTAATTTTTGGAAGCCTAGCATTTTGGGGGCTAACTGCAACTGATAGGGTCCTTTTAAAAGAGTTATCAACTTTTAATGAGCTAGGTATCTACTCCGTGGCTGTAAGTTTTGCAGCCGCAGCAACTATATTTCAAAGTGTATTTTCAACAGTGTGGATCCCTACAGTCTACAAATGGGCCTCTACAGGAGAAGACCTTAATAAAATAGATAACGTAAATCGTTATGTATTGTTAGTTGTAATCGTTTTATTTTGTCTTGCTGGTTTATTTTCGTGGTTGGTTACTCTTATTTTGCCTTCTCAATATAAAGAAGTTCAATGGATTTTAATCGCATGTTTAGGTTTCCCTTTACTCTATACATTATCAGAAACTACAGTGATTGGTGTAAACATTTCACGTCGCTCTGGTTTTTCAATGGTGGCCTCAATTTTGGCCTTCATAAGTAATCTGATTGGAAATTACTATCTTATCCCGTACTGGGGAGCTGCTGGAGCTGCAGTAAGTACATGTTTCTCATTTTGGTTGTTTTTTTTATTAAGAACAGAGTTCTCTATTTATTTATGGAGGCCAATGCCAAGAGTTTTACTATATGGCTATACTACTTTATTAGTTAGCGGGGCTATAGGAAATACATTATATGGTGATGTTTTAGGTGATTACTTTATTTTATATTGGCTATTATTGTTATTAAGTACTTTGGCTTTTTTTAAAGACGAATTGAATGAAAGTAAATTGTTTCTAATAGATAATCTTAAAATGAAATCTATTAAAAGTTAAATGTTAATTATTGCGATAGTTGTAATCTCATACACGTCAAACGCAGCAATGCGCTATAGCTAAAAATATTAAGAAGGTAAAAATGATAAAAAGTTTGATATGGAAATTAGTATTAATTATAAACTCTCAGCTTATAAGGTTCTTTGGAGGCTATGATTTTTCTGAAAAATTTAGAGAAATTGCTTATAAAGGAATGCTTTTTAAGTTAAAAAAGCAAAACGTAGAAATTGGAAAAAATTCAGTTGTTTATAATACGAAATTTTCTTACAGCAGCAAGGGAGATCGTTTTTACATTGGAAGCAACACAACTATAACAGGAGCTACGTTACTCGGGCATGATGCTTCTCCATGTGTGTATTTAGACGAGTTAATAATGAAGCCAAATGTGTGGTCTTCAGGTTCTCGAAGGTCTTTTAGAGATCCAATCAACATAGGAAGCAATGTTTTTATTGGCCACGGCTGTATTGTTTTGCCAGGCATAACAATCGGAGATAATACGATAGTGGCTGCAGGAAGTGTTGTTACAAAAAACTTGGAAGGTAATTTTGTATATGCCGGAAATCCAGCTAAAAAAATTAAAGATATAGATAGTTATAAAAGTAAATATAAGAGCTTGTTAAGTGACTTCCCAGAAAAGTTTTGATTTAAAAACGTTAGTAATATACATTTTTGCTTTGTGTGGCCCTTTATCTACAACGTTTTTAGATAAGCCTAACCTAGCGTTATTAACGTCACTTTTTTTTGGTTTATTTCTTATTAGTTTTATAAGCAATAAACTTAAATTTGATAATGAAATAGTCAAAGCTTTTCTTTTTTCTTATTTTTTCATTCTGCTTTTCTCAATAATCGGTGGATACACTGTCTCTAGCCTATATTCAAGCCCTGAACAAATGAGTAAAACACTCTCCAGGATTGTAACTATGTGTCTTGGGCTTGTTGTTATTGTATCTATTGGAGATTGGATATATAAGAGAAAAGATGAGGAGCTAAAGTTTTTCATTAAATTATCTTTTTTAGCTACGGTTTTATTTGCCCTCTTAGGGGGATATCAAATTTTAGCTAATAAGTTTGGCTTACCTTTCATAGAAACTAGATCTGATGTTTATGGCACTGATTACTCAATGAGAGAATCACTTGGGTTTCGATTGACATCAATAGCTAGAGAGCCAAATTTTTATTCCCCAATATTATTTGAATCATTATGTCTTGCATTTGCTGTTTTAAGTAGAAAAAAGTTTATTATATTTTTAATCGTAACTTTGTTTTTAATGTTTAAAACATTATCCACAGGTGTTTATGCGCATGCTATTTTGTTTTTTACTTTAGCTTTTATATTTTCTAGGGTGAAACGCCTTTATAAAATATTGCTTTTTTCTCTTTTGGGTGTTGCATTTTCTTTGTTTATATATATAAACCTTGATTCTTTTTGGTTGCAGTACTTTATATCTAAATTAGGCGCAGAAGCTTCCGGCTCATCTTTGAGAAGTAATGTATACATTACGGTTTTAAAAACATTTTTAGAGTCACCGTATATAAATATTTTCTTTGGCCATGGCTTAAATTCTTTAACTAGCTTTAATGATTTTTCCTTACATACAGAAAATTTAGAATTTGCTATTTCGAATAACTTATACATAGATTTTCTCTGGGATGCGGGAGTTTTTGGTTTACTATTTTATATTTTAGGAATGTTGTACGTTTTTATAAAATTAAACATTATCAAACATAGTAGCAAAATAGGTTTCTGTGCATTTATGATGTTTTTAAGCTTGTTAATATCTTCCTTATACCGCTCAGAGTATACTACAACCCACTTCTTTTGGGTTTTATCAAATATTTTAGTTTTATACTGTTTATCAAAAAAAAGGTCTCATGATGACACTTGATATGTTGTTTTCCACATTTGGAGAGCGAGTGGAAGTACTCGCTAAAAATTTACCTCAAGAAAATGAAAAAGTAACATTAATTATTTGTCATCAAACTACTCAAAAACTCTCCGATTCAGTAAAAAATATATTCAAGGCTAGAAATGATGTTAAATACTTTGCTCTAAATTCAGTTGGAGTAACAAAGAGCCGTAATTTCGCAATGGAAAAATCAAGCGCTGATATAATTATGTTTTGTGATGATGACGTACAATATTCAGCAGATGTGTATGAAAATGTAAGTGCTGCGTATATTAGCAATCCTAGCTATGGTTTTATAACTTTTGCGTATACTAAAACAGGCTTAGGTTTACACAAATTTTCAAATTCCTCGTTTTCACATAATTCAAGAACAATTTTAAATGTTGGCACTATAGAAGTTACATGTAAAAGGGAGAACTTGAAAAACGTTAAAAAATGGTTCCCAGAAGATATGGGAGCTGGTGCTAAATATTATTTGTGTGATGAACCTGTTTTCTTGTCAAGGTTGCTTAAATCTGGGTTAAAAGGGAGGTATGTTCCTATTACTATTGGCGAACACCCACCAGAGTCCAGTGGTGTAGGGTTTAAAGATATTAATGCGTTAGTTTCAAGAATGTATTGCTTTACTCGGATATTTGGCTCTTTCGTAGGTCGTTTATTATATTTAGTTTTTATTTTAAAAAACTATCCTCGCTTTAAAAATATTTCTTTATTTTGTAAAAGTCTAACCGTATTTTTTAAAAAAGTTGATTAAGTTATGAGTAAAAAAATATTATTAGCTAATGCATCATTTTACCCAAGCGTAGGTGGTGTTGAAAACTCCTTAAGAAGTTTATCAGAAGAGTTTAACAAACAGGGCATGAGTGTAACGATAATTGCTAGTAACGAGAGAAAGTTACCTGAATATGAAAGGTTATTTGGAGCTGATGTTTATAGATATAAATATGTCCCTCTTTTTGGATATTTTATAACAATAGCTTTATTGATGAAGAAATTAAAAGTATCAAATTTTGATCTTGTTGTATCTCGACATATAGCAACAACATTTGTTTTGCTATTGCTCAAAGTGAAAAAAGTCAAATATATTGTTCCAGGAGTCTATAAGCATCAAAATATAGGCCTGAGAAATACTTTTTCGGGAAAAATTAAGTACTTCATAAATTGTAAGCTTGAAAAGTATGTACTCCAAAATACAGATGAAGTTTGTGTATTTAGCAATACCATGGAATCTCAAGTTGGAGAGCTACGGGATAAGGAAATAGTAAGGCTTTACCCTGGCGTAAATGCACAAAGGTTCTTCCCTGTTGATGCGAGTGAAAAAAATCGATTGAGGACCCAAGAAGAATTGCCTTCTAATAAAAAAGTAATTTTTTCAATAGGACGATTTGTTGATGTCAAAAATTTAAAGCTTGCCATAGATTCACTCAAGCAACTTGATGATAGTGTTATTTTAGTATTAGTTGGCGACGGGCCTCTTAATAATCAATTAAGGAACTATGCCAGGGAGATCGGGATTGCTGAGCGTGTTTTTTTCAGAGGTGCGACTAAGGTTCCAGAGAAGTACTTTAAGCTTGCTGATGTGTTTTTATTAACGTCTACATATGAACCTTTTGGGCAAGTTCTTTTAGAAGCTTCAGCTAGTAAATTACCTGTTGTTGCCATTAATAGTGATATTTATGGAATACAGACGGCTACAAAAGAAATATATAACAACTTTGAAAGCTTAGTTCATTTAAGTGAAACAAAGGAGGCTCTAGCCTATTCTACAAAAATTAATGAAGCTCTTAACGCAAAAATAGATGACAAGCAGCACATTTCATTCTTAGAGCAATACTCTTGGGCTAACATGTCGAAAAAGCTATTAAGCTAAAAATAATTTTATAATTTTATAATTTATATATGCAAGCATGCGTCTAGGATATTAATTACTTTACTGGCGTATAGCTTGCTGATTTTAAAATTTTATTCCACATAATTTAAATATGTATGGCTACCACAAGCTACTTTCCAATTTCTATAATTACCTCTCTACTTAAAACTTGTTTGTACCTTACTGCTAACGCACTTTTTGCATCATCATCGCCATGCACAATTTTTATATAGCTTGGCTTTTTATGCATACCTGTTACAAACTTAATTAACCCATTTTGATCGGCATGGGCGCTATAGCCACTAATCGTATGTACTTTGGCGCTTATAGTAATGCGAGCATCGTTTATAAAAACATAGCCATTACGTGGGCCATATTTTTGAATTTCGCGGCCTAACGTTTTATTACCTTGGTAACCTACAAACAATACATCGGTGGTTTTATCATTTAAAAATCGCTCAAGATAATTAACTATTCGTCCACCAGTACACATACCACTTGCCGCTAATATTATGGCTGGTGTTTGTCGCGAACTTAAATAGTTAATAACAGCCAAATGCTCCTTGTGTGTATCAACCGTAGTTAGATTTTTAAAATCAAGCGGGTGCCTACCGTTTGAAACTTTGCGTTTAGCTTCACTGTCCCAAGTGTTTAAAGTTTTTGTATTGCTCAGTAAAATTGGCTGCCATGGGGGAGTCGAGTATTACGTGAATGTCTCGCCACTTAGACTTATTTAGATGAGCCATGTATGAGTTGCTCAAGCTCATATAGCAGCTCCTGTGTGCGGCCAATACTAAAAGCAGGAACTAAAAAAAACGCCGTTGTCGGCTACGGCGCGTTCAATAATGTTTTTTAGCGTTTTTGTACGCTCTTTACGGCCTTGGTGATTTTTATCGCCGTAGGTTGATTCAATAACTAGAGTGTCGGCTTTATAAGGCGCTTTAGGCGAAGGGAGTAGCGGGGTATAGGGCGCGCCTAAATCTCCTGAAAACACAACGCGATGTTTGTTGTTATCATTATTTGTAACGTCAATTTCAACGTAGGCAGAACCTAATATATGCCCAGCACGCTGAAATCTCGCCTTAGCTTTATTGAGCCCTTTGCAAGGTAGTTCAAACCACGTTTTATAATCAACAGCAACTATGCGTTTATTTAATAAGCTTAAGCAGGCAGCTATAATTTTAGGGTCGCGGGTTACACCTACTTTTAAAGCATCTTCAATTACCAAAGGTAATAAACTGGCCGATGCAATACTTGTAAAAATAGGGCCTTTAAAACCGGCTGCTAACAAGTAAGGAATTCGACCAACATGGTCAATATGGCAATGGGTAACAATAAGCGCAGTAACATGGGTAATATCAAATTCAATTGATAAATCTGCTTTAGAATCTTCGCCTTGAAATAACCCGCAATCAACAAGCACACTTGTTTGCTCGTTAACTACCAGCTCGTGACACGAACCAGTAACTCCATTAACCGCTCCGTGATGAAGTATTTGCATAGGATATCTAAATTTATTTTTTAAAGTAAAGTTAAAACTAGAGCTAAACAGTGATTTTAGCAAAGTTTGACTACGTTGTTATTGCAGATACCATCTCTCATTTTAAGCTTCAAGGTCGTATTTAACTTTCTTGGAGCTTAAACGCTTCTTGGTTTTTTATTACACCAAAACATATATGAATTAGCTTTCGCATATTTGCACACACAGCTTGCATCGGTGTTTTACCATTATTTATTAACGTTAACTTGTGTCGTTTTATTGTTTTATTCCATTGCCCGGCGACAATGGCTGCCATATAAAGTTTGCATCGAATTCTGGCTGGCCCAAGTTTACTGATTGATGTTCGCCCTTTTAATTTACCCGATTCATTGTGCCGTGGAATTAATCCACAATAAGCCGCCGCTTCTTTGGCTTTATTAAATTTTTTAGCCGCAAACAA
>NZ_WTKZ01000063.1:0-21281 GCF_011378805.1 Pseudoalteromonas sp. Z9A6 | reverse complement strand
CCCCGCTAATTTCTTAGCAGGGATTTGTGTATAAGAGACAGCTAATTAGTGGGTTGTGTTTATTATGACCGTTAAAATGAGTACTTCGCTTAATGGGATAAAAATGTCACATTAAAAGTATTTAAATCTTCATATGTAATACATGTTTCCTCATTGGTATTAAGCTCAACCACACCACAGTAAGAACCAGTTATAAACACTTGCCCTGCTTTTAAGTTAATTCCCTTTGCTGATAAGTAATTAACCGCCCAATAAAGAGGAAGCTGCGCAAGTTCTGCAGGGTGCACACCTGCCAAGTTTAACTCCAGCTCAGTTTGCTTAACGTTGATATTTACAGTACTTGCGTTATATGCTTTGGCTTTATCTATTTGCGGGCCTAAATACACGCCTTGATTAGATAGGCCATCGGCCAGCTTTTCAATGTGAGTGCTTGGAGTGTCTTCATCAAACCTTTTTTGAATAAGCTCAAGTGCTAAATGGGCGCTGGCAAATGCAGTATCTACGTCTTCATTTGTATAGGTTTTATTACTTGGTAAATCGCTTTGCAAAATAAATGCAATTTCTGGTTCAATAAGCGCTTTATTGTTTGTTGTATACAGTGGGCAATTTTCAGCTTGTTTTATAGGTGCATGTAAAAGAGGCGCTAATATAATTGAGCCATCATCTAAAGGCAGCATACACTTCCAGCCATATACGGTTTGATCATTTAAATAAATCATCAACTTTTGTACTTCTATCGCATCGTCAGTCGAGTCTAGTACTAACTCTTTAGGAAAGTTTGAACGTGCTGGGTTTTCTTCTCTTTGTGCTAATAAGTGAGTAGCAATTAGTTTTAGCTGTATTGAGTTGTTCACATAAATCTCTTTAAAATACGTTACTGGTTAAGCAGTAAATAGGAAGGGTTACATTATTAATGTATTAGCTTAGGCATTGGAACATCATGTTAAATGCCTATAATTAAAATTGTATTTAAAACAAAGCGTGGTAATTATTTAAGTATCAATAGATTTAAGCGAACGTAAAAACAGCCCTAAGCCGCCAAACGCTAAAATTATAATAACAATCAAATCAAACGACGTCATAGTTCGCATACTAAATCGAACACTCGATATAACGCCAAATATGAGTGCGGTTAACGAGCCAAGAGATAGCACCCAGCCTAAAATATTTTTAGAATTATAAAAAATCAGACCTACACCAAAAATAAACGGGATCATAACCATGCCGCCTGTAACGCCAAAGCCACCTAAAGCATTAACACTATAAATGCGAGAACTTAGTCCAAAATTAGAGGTCACCGAAATTGCGTTTAGCAGCATATAAAAGCCACCGCACATCATAATCAAACCAATAAAAAAATGCCCAATACCACCAGAGCTTCCACCCGCACCTTTCATTATTAATTATTCCTTTTATATTTTTAACTTAATTGTTTTAGATGGTAATTGCTCGAGTATTAACATTGACCGCAATCTACATAATCAATCAGTGCACACGCGAAAACACTTATCGCGTAATTACATGCCAAATAACATAAAACCAAGATAAAAAACCGTGCAAAATTGCCCATAACACAGACTCATTAGCACTCCATGAAATAGCAATTGCTAGGGCCGTACCAAAAGAGACTCCATATTTTACTATCTCATTTCTTGAGTTTCTCATTAATTATATTCCTAGTTTTTAGCTTATTAGCTGCTTGATTTGCTTACTAAAACTGACAGCTCTTTACCATCAATATTAATACTTGCTTCTTTGCCTAGTTCAACAACTAAAGAGGGAGCCATATGTTTTCCACCTAGTTTTAGGTCAGTTGCTAAACTAACAGTAAGCTCATCAATTGGCGTTACTGTAAGAGCAAAACTATACGAATTATCAACTGAAACTGACGCCTCTTCATTTGAATTGACTACTAAAACAGGTGAGCCAATTAAGTTTTTATTATCATAAAATTTAGCATTCACTACAAAACTATCATTAGCTTGTGCAAATGAAGCAAAGCCTAACAACGCTACGATTGCGATTAATTTTTTCATTATTATCTCCATATAAATTATACAGTTTAAAGCTGTTAAGGCTTTATTGGCTGTGATTTTTTAGCTAGCAATTTACCAGCTAATGATTAAAAACTTATGTTTTAGCTCTGATGACATAACCAACGCCCAGCGAACTAATATAGAACAACACTCCAAATACACTAATATCAATGAGTAGCTTTAGAATGTCAAAAGTATCTGTAAACACAAGATACTCAAAAGAAAATAAGTGAAATATAACTTTTGATCCAAAATACGCAGCTAATAAAGGGATTACAAAAATAAGAATAGATTGATTAGATTTATTAATTTCCATACCCATGTCTCCATTATTAGTTTAATTAACTCAGCTCTAAAAATATAACACACAAAAAATATATAAATAGTTTGCTATTTTGAGTCTCTTATTCAGTACCACTCGAACTATTTACGGCTGACTAAAATGCCATGTTATATTTCTATAATTTACACCAGAGAACTTTAATGTAAACAACAAATTAAATAGGCTATTTATTAGAGTGGGTTGTGATACCAAAACGACTTTTAATAAAGTTATGAACCTCTTTTGATTTCGAAGCACTACGAATGCGAATTAACAAAAAGAGTCCTAATAGGTTTCATTGATATTGGCGAAGTTGGGTATTTAGGCAGGTTGGAGTGTAAGAATAAAAGGTGATGTAAGATAACAGCACCTATTTGAGTATTTACTTTATGATATGTAATTTAGCTAAGTATTTTAATACGTACCATAATAGGCACTATAAAAAGAATTTAACCAATTGATTTATATACATCAATACTACTATTGGTTAAAAGCCCAGTAACTTGCGTACCAAATGCTTTAAAGTGTGGCTCGTTTTTATGCGCTTCAAAGTGCTCGTCAGACGCCCACTGTTCGCTAACAACGTAATCGGTATGTTCATTATCACTTTTTACCGATAGTTCATAACGTAAGCACCCTACTTCTTGGCGCGATGACTTTTGTAAGTTTTCAAGTGCTGTAAGCATTACATCTGCATCAATATTTTTGCACGATAGTGCCGCTATAACCGTTAACATGTGTATTCCTTTTTAAAAGTTAAGGTGTAGATAATCTACACCTTAAAATATTTAGTTTAACTTTGCGTTTGAGGTAAGTTTACTGATCCCACTGCGGCGCAAAGTCTGGTGTTGCTTGGCGGTCGCCACAATCAAGACCATCAATGCGGGCTATGTCTTCATCATCTAACTTAACGTGGTCGTTAAAGTTATCTTCTAAGTTTTTGCGCTTAGTTGATGATGGAATTGTCGTCATGCCGCTTGCGTTAACCCATGCTAAAACAACTTGTGCTGGACTTGCATCGTGCTTTTTAGCAATGTCGATAATGGTTTGATCTTTAAGTACTTTGCCTACTACAAATGGCATGTACGCTGTCACGTGTATATCGTGCTGAGCACAAAATGCACGCAATTTAGTATTAGTTAAATATGGGTGAACCTCAACCTGATTGGTAAATATTTCACGCGAGTCAAGTGTTTGCATTGCTTCATTTAAGTTTGCAATGGTGAAGTTTGATACACCAATGTGCTTAGTTAAACCAAGCTGCTTCGCTTTTAGTAATTCAGTGAGGTATTCACTCATTGGCTCGTCGTTAGCAGGCGATGGCCAATGAATTAGCAGTAAGTCGACCGAATCAACTTGTAGCTTTTCAAGTGACTTTTTAACGCTTGGGATAAAGTCGCTTTTATTTAATTTGTTATTCCACACTTTGGTGGTTAAGAATATTTCACTGCGCGGAATATTACTATCTTTTATGGCTTGACCTACTTGCTCTTCGTTGCCATAAATTTGTGCGGTATCAATATGGCGAAACCCAACTTCGAGTGCCATTTTTACTGAGTTATAGGCAGTGTCGCCCTCTAAGCGGAATGTTCCCATACCTAGTTCTGGCATTTCTATTACACGTTTTGTCATGGTTTATCCTTATAAAATAATCGGTTTGAAATACAAACTTTTAAAAGTTTTACGAAATACACCTTTTACTTCTTATTACGGCTGTCACTTAAAAATTAATGACCTCATAACAGGTATGAGGTCATTAATTTTAGTTTCAAGGTTAGGGTCTGTTAATCTTTAGAGATTACATTTGCAGCAGTGTATTTGGTATTTAGGCAAGGCAGAGCCTATGCAGTGTGGTTGTTCCACATTAATAGGCGATAACGCAGCATAAATGCCAAATACGCGCTGCCTGTAGGTTCTTCCTAGGGTGGATTTACTCTTTGTCCCTCGATTTTTACTTAGCCCACTAGGTTACAAACCTCGCTCCGTGATTAAATCCTCCCTAGATTGAACAAATTTAATCCTAAAAGGTCAACAGACCCTGCTAAGGCTTTATGCTTGCTGAATTTCACGTCTATCAAGCATACCGCTGTAGCGTGTAACACCAAGTGCTAAAACAGAGATAACGGCGCCTATCCATGCTGTATCTTGCAGTGTCATGTTCTCTACTACACTACCGCCAATAATTGAGCCAAGTGCAATACCAATATTAAATGCGGCTATGTTTAAACCTGATGCAACATCTACCGCATTTGGCGTTTGCTTTTGCGCTTGCTTTACTACATAAAGTTGCAAGCCCGGCACATTACCAAAAGCAAATGCGCCCCATACTAAAATAGTAAGTACAGCGGCAATTTTTGATCCCATCGTAAAGGTAAATATCAGTAAAATAATACTCAAAGCGCTGAATATAATGCTCAGTGCGCTAATTGGGCCGCGTTTGTCGGCCAACTTTCCACCCCAAATATTACCTATCGCTACCGATACACCGTAAACAAGCATTATTAAGGCAATAGCCGAAGGCGCAAAACCTGTTTGTTGCTCTAAAATAGGTGCTAAATAAGTAAACGCTGTAAACGTGCCGCCGTATCCCAATATCGTCATTAAATACACGAGTAATAAACGCGGTTTTACGATTACTTGTAGTTGTTCTTTAAACGTGGCTGGTATTGATTGTTTTAAGTTTTTTGGCACTAAAATAGAGCTGCCGATTAATGCAATTAAACCTAGTACCGACACAACTAAAAACGTTGCACGCCAACCAAAGTGTTGTCCAATCCATGTACCTAGTGGCACACCTGTTACTAGTGCTACAGTAAGCCCGGTAAACATAATGGCAATTGCACTGGCTTCTTTGTCTTTACTCACTAGACTTGTGGCAATCATCGATCCGATTGAAAAAAACACACCATGGGCAAGCCCCGTTAAAATGCGCGCAAGTATTAATGTTTCGTAACTTGGCGCTTGCCAAGCAAGTAAGTTACCCAATACAAATAAGCCCATTAAACTTATTAGTACCACTTTACGATTCCAACGACCCGTTAAAGCTGTTAGCACCGGCGCACCAATGGCAACGCCAACCGCATATAAACTTACAAGCAAACCTGCTGAAGGTAGGCTTACGCCTAAGTCGCTTGCAATGGTGGGTACTAAACCCACTATTACAAACTCAGTTGTTCCTATTGCAAATGCGCTTAAGGTAAGCGCCCACAAAGCCAATGGCATAGTTATATCCTCATTAATATTTGAAGAATGTAGTTTGGCTAAAATATCATTTGCAAAAAATAGTATTAGTGACAAAATACTTTTGTTAATAATGCAAAGGTGATGTTGGTATACTTATGGCTGTTCATTCAAAAACTGAAGATTTAGAAACGTTTATAACGGTAGTAGATTGCGGAAGCTTTTCGGGAGCGGCTAATTTGCTCGATCAACAGGTGGCTAAAGTGTCGCGAGCTGTATCACGCCTTGAAAATACATTGCAATGTACTTTGCTAAACAGAACAACACGCCGATTAGAGCTTACTGAAGAAGGCCATACTTTTATAAAATTTGCGCGTGAAGGGTTAAATACGCTTTATACCGGTGAAGAGGCCATAAAGCTTTTAAAACAAGCGCCAAGTGGCAAGCTGCGAATAGATGCTGCAAGCCCTTTTGTATTGCACCAACTTACGCCTTTAATTGGCGAATTTGCCAAACAATACCCCCACATAACGCTTGATATAACCTCCCACGACAGCATTATTGATTTACTTGAACATAAAACCGATTTAGCCATACGTATTGGTGATTTAAAAGACTCAAATTTACATGCTCGTAAACTTGGCAGCAGCCAGTTACGTATTGTAGCCAGCCCAGAATATATAAAAAACAACACAGCAATTACGCAAATAGATGACTTACAAAATCACAAGATAATTGGCTTTAGTGACTCCCCTAAATTAAACACTTGGCCGTTAGTAAAGCCCGCTTTATTTACGTTTTCACTTAGCGCAAGCAGCGGCGAAACAGTGCGCCAACTATGTATTGCAAACCAAGGCGTTGCGCTACTTTCTCACTTTATGATTGGCAATGACCTAAAAACAGGTAAATTAGTTGAAGTGTTACCCAGTGCAGTTAGCTCTCCTAATAACCGAGAGGTTGTACAAGCCGTGTATTATAAAAGCAGTGCGGTATCGTCTCGAATTGTGGCTTTTTTAGATTTTATAAAGCCACGACTAAGCTTATAACTATATTAAAAAGCAAGTTAAATTATGCTTGGTTATTAAAAAGCAAACCTGAATTTTTATTATCTGAAGATGATGAAAACATTGAATCCATTAAAGTAGATACATTTTTTCGCACTGTCAATTGTATCGACGATAGCTCACTATCGAGTTGCTTTTTAAGTTCGCTTAGCTCTTCTATCGCTTCCCCTGTGGGCGTATCAGAACTATTGGTCATTTCTCTTATTTTACTCTGTAAATCTTTAATTGACTCGATCGCTTTATTCATTTGAACTGCTGAATTGTCACTCGAATCTTCTGTTTCGCTGCTAATGATAGACTTTGCGTCTTCAGTAGCTGCAGTAGAGCTCGTAGTTTTTTCGGCGTCTTTATTTAAAGAAGAGTCTGCTTTAGCCTCTGGACTTTTACTAGGATCATCCGTTTTTACAGTGTTTTTATTTAAATTACTTAGATTCGAATAGCTATTGTCATTGTATAACTGTGAAGAAAGAGTTCCAAAATTCATTTTTGCCTCATGTGTCTAAAAATTGACGACTTTATTTTTATAATTAGAAGCAATTATCATTCCAAACATGGTAACAAATTGACCGTCCGTACTTTAAACGGCAACAGGATTTATAAGTCGCCACGGGGTATTATTTTGCTTAATTTAAAATGCTAGGAAAGCTATACTTTTAAAATACGCCTGCGAAAGGCTAAATATTTTATGCACAGATGAAAACGCCATAAAGCTTTAAAACAAGCGCCAAATGGCAAGCAACTAATAGATGCGGCAAACCCTTTTGTATTGAATCAACTTACGCCTTTAATTGGTGAATTCGCTAAGTAATACCCTCACATAACGCTTGATATAACCTCACACGGCAGTACTATTAATTTACTCGAGCATAAAACAGACTTAGCCATACGTATTGGTGATTTATAAGATTCGAACTTACATGCTCGTAAACTTGGCCGTTAGTAAAACTCATTTTATTTACGTTTTCGCTTAGCGCAAGCAGCGGCGAAACAGTGCGGTATCATCGCGAATTGTGGCTTTTTTAGATTTCATAAAGCTTAGGCTTAGTTTATAAGCTCTGTATATTAATATTAATATGCTTATTAAATGTTTTAACCGATTTTTTGACGCTTTTTAATAATCAAAAAGTATAAATAATAAAAGTAGTAATTAAAGGTATTAATTAAAATGGATTCTTTAACGCAGGTAGCATTAGGCAGTGCTGTAGGTTATGCGGTATTAGGCAATAAAATAGGTCGAAAAGCCGTTTTATGGGGAGCAATTTTAGGCACGCTCCCTGATTTAGATGTATTTTTGCCATATGGCGGATCTGTAGAAGCATTTACTTATCACCGTGGCTTTAGCCATTCGTTATTAATACATTTATTAATTAGCCCGCTCATTGTATGGCTAATATTAAAAGTACACGCGGGAATGCAAATTTATAAAGTGCGCTGGTTTTGGCTAGTATTTTTAAGTTTATCTACACATGCCCTATTAGACAGCCTAACGGTATACGGTACACAACTACTCTGGCCTTTTACTGAGTACCCCTTTGCGGTTTCTAGTGTATTTATTATTGACCCTGCTTACACGCTTCCTTTATTAATTGGCGTAATATGTACGCTAATACCCAAAATAAAAGCAGCAACGGCTTATCGTATAAATGCAGCGGCTTTAGTTTTAAGTAGTCTATATTTATTTTGCGCTTTAATTTTAAAAGTAAATATTGATGACAAAGTAAAAACGGCTCTCAACAACAGACAAATACCAGTAAATGCGTATGTTAGTACGCCTGCTCCGCTAACCACTTTACTGTGGCGTATTGTTGTGATGTCTGACGGGCAATACTACGAAGGTTATGCATCAGTATTTGACGCGCCCAGCGATGTTACATTAACGGCTTATCGAACAACGCCTTCATTGTTAAATAATATTAGCGATGAATGGGCTATAAAACGCTTGCAGTGGTTTACTAAAGGGTTTTATTCGGTGCGCCAACAGCAAAGCAATATTGTACTTTCTGATTTACGTATGGGGATGGAGTGCAACTATGTGTTTAATTTTGTAGTGGGTCAAAAAAATGATTCAGAGGTGAGCATTGGTAACTTTGAAAAAATAAGTCAAAGACCAAACTTAAACAATCTTCATAAAATATGGGACAGGATTTGGCAACCAAATGTGTCTTTAGCATCACCCGCGGCAAAAAATGACTGCAATAGCCAATAACTACCTATTATAAGATTCATACTAGCATGAGGAAGTTAAGTGAAGTTCAAGCAGCAATTAAACTAAATAGTTCACTAAAGTGATTGCTGCTTTTTTTGCTGATACATTGCAACATCAGCATCTTGAATCATATCCTCAACTGATTTACCTGTATCGTGTTTAAAGTGTGTTACCCCTACACTGTAGTCAATTTTGTATGGCTTATTTAAAATATTATTAGCATGCGCTATTGCATCCGCAAACCTTTGTAAAACAAACTCAGCTTTTGTTTCATCTAAGTCACTTAACATTACTACAAACTCGTCACCGCCAAGTCGACCTATTACTTCACAATCACGAAATGAACTAAGCATAATTTGCGCAAATTTATTCAATACAAAATCGCCTTCGTGGTGCCCATAAATATCATTAATTTGTTTAAACTTATTAAGATCAAACACTATAAACGACATTGATACTTTGTTTCGCCTACATATATTTAGCGTATACTCGGCAAAGTTTAAAAAGCCACGTCGGTTAGAGATTTTTGTTAACTCGTCAATTGTGGCTAGTTGAATCGATTGAATCTCTCGCTCGACTAACGTGCCTAAATCTCTTAGTAATTGTTTTTCTTCATCATTAAGGTGTCTAGGTTTATTATCGGCAAGGCACAAAGTGCCTATAATGACTCCCTCCCTTAATTTTAAAGGAAAACCTGCATAAAAGCGTACTTTAGGATCGCCTGTAACAAAGGGGTTATCAAAAAACCTTTCGTCTTGAGCTGTATCTGGGATTATTAATAACTCGTCTTGATTTATGGTGTGGCCACAAAATGAGGTTTCGCGAGGAAGCTCAGGCGCATCGAGCCCCTGTCTTGATTTAAACCACTGGCGGTCTTCGTCAATCAAAGTAACCAATGAAATAGAAACATTAAACATACGCTTGGCAATACGAGTAACACGATCAAATCGCTCTTCATGAGACGTATCTAGAATTTTTAATGCTCTAAGCGCGTGTAATCGCTCAGCTTCGTTATTTGGAATCTCAGGTTTAATCATTAAAGCTCTATTAATTTTAAATGTTTTATAAATTACGAAACTGGAGCGAATATTTTCGAGTATATAATCCGATAAACTTATTTAAACTATAAACAGTCTGCCTATTCAAACTAGAACATTACCTAAAAATAGCAATAAATAAATATTTATAAATATCAGTAAGTCGTGCCTAAATAAAGATAAGATTCAATCCGCAAAAAATTATGATTTAAACAGGTGGGAGTAGTGGCTGATACAACATAGCTACTCTTTAATGAAAAAGTAGTAGTGGCTATTTAGTTTTATTTAAATAACCACTGGATTTGGCATACTTACAAAAATAAACACTTTAATTTTGGTGCTCATATTGTCCACGGTAAACTTCAAATACTTTTAAAACAGTATGTTGCTCTTTAGTTAGGTTATCAAACCAATCATCAAACAGCTCATCATCTTCTTGCTCGCTTAGTGCCATATACCTTGCTAGTAACTCTACAATATCATTGTGGTTGCAGGTTAAAGGATTTACTTGTTGCGCCAAGGTACTGTGGTCGCGCTCTCTTAGGGTTTCCATCACCCCTTGATCAATTTGTTCTTGTTGTTGTGTTGCGTCACTCATACATAACCTCTGTAATAACTTTATAACCGTATTTGTTAACGTTTTAACTCTTAAATATAGTTATAACAGCCTAAACGCCAATAGCCAGCATTTTTGATTCAAGTGCTTATTTTTTGATTTGTTTGCGCAAATAGCCAGCAATTACGCCCTTTTTGAGGAACATTTAAATAATTTGCAATGGGAGAATAAATACGTTAAATTAAAATGATATACTATCACATATCATTTATTGAGGCGTATTATGAAACCAAATATTCATCCTGATTACCACGTGGTTGCTTTTCACGATACCGCTGCCGATTCTTACTTTATTATTGGCTCAACCATAAAAACGAGCCGCACAGTAGAAATAGACGGTAATACATATCCATACGTACCTATTGATGTATCAAGTGACTCGCACCCATTTTATACAGGCAAGCAAAAAACAACCGCTACAGATGGCCGCGTTGCGCAGTTTAATCGTCGTTTTAAAAGTTTATCGACTGTTAAAAAGGAAAAGGTATGAAAGTATTAAGCTCTCTTAAAAGTGCTAAGCAACGTCCGGAGTGTCAAATTGTAAAACGCAAAGGTCGCGTATTCGTAATTTGTAAAAACAACCCACGCTTTAAAGCAGTACAAGGAATGAAAAAGAAATAAGTTAAACGGGGATGCTCAACTTATAATTAGGTAGCTTGCTTAAGCTACCTAATTTAGGGGGACTATTTTACCACTACTGAAAACTCTGGCACTGCCTGAATTACTTTTTTTACCGTACAGGTATTAACGGCTGCAATAAGCGCCTTTTTATATTTATCAGGGAAGCCTTCTGGTAAGTTAATCTCAATTGAAAATAGCTTTTTACCGTTGTCATCTACATTTTCGTTATTTTGAGTAAGCGTCATACCTTGCGTTGAAATATCACGCTGCTCGCAAAACTTACGCGCATAAAAACCTGCACATAAAACCATACTTACTAAAAAATAATCAAACGGTTCTGGATGCTCTGCATTGCCACCTGCGTTTACACTTTGATCGCTTATTACTTCTAGGTCGCCAAATTTAGCGCTTTGCTTTTGGCCTTCTAACATTGAAACTGAAATTTCCATTGTGTTTCCTTATATTTATTGCTGCAGATACTTTTAACGCAATTAGCTTAAAAGTAGCGACTAAAGATACATATAGTTTAGGTTTATGAACCGAACAGTAATTCAAAGAACCCTGGAGGCTCATGTAGCTCATGATATTTTTTACGTAAATTATCTATATTTTTTAACGGTTCTTTTGCTGCACTTAGACCCTGCTCATTCGCTGCTTTTTTTGCAAGCTCAGCTTGGGCAATTACTTTATCAAGGCCCTGCAATGACTGCTCAGGCTTTTTGTAAAACTTACCTGTTTTACTTACTTTTACTAGCTTTATAAATTCATCAATCGCAGTATTAAATTCACTAAGTTGAGTTGCCTGTACTGCTTGTTTATACGCAAGGCCCGTATTTTTCATATTTATTTCAAGATCGACTGGCTGCTGGGCTAAAGCCAACGTGCTAAATAATAACGTAATAGCTAAATAAAAATACTTCATGAAAAACCCTATAAATAAAAGAAGGCTAATTGTATCAATTATGCTCATAAAAGTAACTCAACAGATATAGTGAACCGTTAAGTGCTGTAAAGGGGCTTTACAGTAAGTAACTACAACGTTTAGACAATAAAAAAGCCTGCATTTGCAGACTTTTATAATGAGTTAAAGCTTATTTAATATTACTCAGCCACACGCTTTGGTATGGTTCTAGCTCTATCGTTAATTGGCTTTCTTCAATCGTTTTATCTGCCACCAAATCAAACCACTTTTGGGTGTTAATTAAGTTTAAGTCGGCCAATGTGAGCGTTTGTGGTTTATCGCTAATGTTATAAACACAAAATATGCTTTGGCGTCTGTCTATACTTTGCCTCCAAAAGCCAAATAAACCACCCGCTAAATGCAGCGTAAACTGTGTAGCATTGGGGTGAAAGGCACTCTGCTTTTTGCGCACTGCCAATAAGCTTTTTATGCCGTTAAACACTTTATGATGATGACTGTACTTTTCACCAATTGCCGCGAGTAGCTTTGATTCTTGCCAACGATGGCGGTTAATAGCGCGGTTATGCTGTGAATTTTCAAATCGGTCGTAATCGTTAGTTGTACCCAACAAACTATGAATATAAAGCCCTGGGATACCTTCAAGCGCAAACATAATTGCGTGAGCACACATAAATCGCTCAAGGCCAAACTTATCGGGGCCATTGTGCGTCCCTTGAAGTGCATCAAATAAAGCAATATTTAGCTCGTACGGTGTATGTGTGCCATCGTTACTTGTACGCATAGATACACGACCACCAAACTGCATGGTTGTACTTACTAGTGACGCCACTTCGCTAGGTTGTAGTAAACCTTCAATTGGTCTGAGCCCTACTCCATCGTGCGAGGCTATAAAGTTAAAGTATGCAGTACCATTTTGCGCAGGCGGCATACTCATCATCCAATGTTTAATTGCTGTACTATCTCCGCTAAGTAATGTGTGTAGCAACAATGGCGGTAAGGCAAAGTTATAAATACTGTGCGCTTCGTTGGCATTACCAAAATAAGACAGGTTTTCTTGGTTTGGAATATTGGTTTCGGTAATTATAACTACGCTGGGCTCTGCGTGCTCAATAAGTGTTCGCATTAGCCTTACGGCTTCATGTGTTTGCGGCAAGTTAATACAACTTGTATTAAGCTGTTTCCACAAAAATGCAACCGCATCGAGTCTAAATAAACGTACGCCATTGTCTAAATAATGCCTAATTATTCCCACAAACTCTTTAAGTACATCAGGATTGCCAAAGTCAAAATCAACCTGATCGTGACTAAACGTACACCACACGTGTTTTTCGCCGCTTGGCGTAGTTACAGTATTTAATAACGATGACGTACGCGGGCGAACAACTTGGCTTAAATCATCCGTTAAGCTCGCCGTTTTGAAATAATCTTTACCCGGGTGTAAATCATTTAAAAAGTTCTCAAACCATACACTTCTGCTTGAGCAATGGTTAATAACTAAATCCGCCATTAGCTTTACGTCTTTAGCGATGTTTTGAATATCTCCCCAATCACCTAAGGACTCGTTCACTTGCACGTAGTTCATTACTGCAAAGCCTTCGTCTGAGCTGTACGGGTAAAATGGCAATATATGCATCGCATTTAACTGCATATCACATTGCTCTTTTATAAACCTGTGTAGTGTTTTAAGCGGTGCCTCCATTGGGCTCGATACGGCAAATTCGCTATCATCGTGTTTAATAATAGAGTCGCCATAAGCAATCAATACTATATCTTGTTCATCCCATCGGTTTGTATGGGGTGTCGGGTCGCGCAGTGCATTGCTACCTAATATAATTTTAATGAGTTGCTGAGCAAGCTCAGTAACCGATAAAGGCAGCTCAACACCCTCATAAATAATATGAAGATGTTGCTCTACTCGTTGTAAAAATAATTCGCTAACTGAAATCACATGCGCCCCTAATATTTATTGTTTAGACTTATAGGCTAGTTAACCTGCACGCAGGTTAACTATATTCTTTGTTATCTAGCTCTACGGCTTCTTTTAAGCGCTCAAGTACGTCTGGCATTGCTGATACAACACGGTTCCAACTTGGCACAAATGGCGCTTCCATTGGGTTTTCTAAAAAGTGTTGCCCTGCTTCCATTATGTTTTGTGCAAACATTTCTACTGCTTTTTCTTCTTGGTGTACATCAAGCGTTAACCCGTTCATGAGCGCATCGTTATGATACGTTTCTATAAAATCTAGACCGATACGATAATAGGTCGCTTTTAATGAGCGAATTGTTTCGCTGGTAAAAGTAACACCTTGAGTCGCCAGCTTTCTAAATAATGCCTTAGTAATATCAATCGACATTTTAGACAAGCCTGCACTTTGGTCATCTAGTGAAAGTTCTTGGTGCTTATGGTCATAGTTATCGGCAATATCTACTTGGCACAAGCGGTTATGCGAATAGTTACGATACATTTCACTCAGTACGCCTATTTCAAGGCCCCAATCACTTGGAATGCGAATATCGTTTAATACATCGCGTCTAAACGAAAACTCACCTGCAAGTGGGTATCTAAAAGAGTCCATATATTCAAGGTAGTCGGTATTGCCTAAAATTGTTTTAAATGAGCGAAGCAGTGGCGTTACTAATAAGCGCGATACACGGCCATTAATTTTGCCATTAGCAGTACGCGGGTAAAACCCTTTACAAAATTCATAGTTAAAACGCGGATGCGCAACGGGGTAAATTAAGCGAGCAAGTAGGCTTCTATCGTAGGTTAGAATATCACAATCATGCAGCGCGATAGATTCCACTTCCGCTGTTGCTAATTTATAGCCCATGCAGTACCACACATTACGCCCTTTACCCAGCTCGCGTGGGGCAACACCTAGCTCTTGTAATTCTTTATCTAGTGCTTGTAAGCGTGGGCCGTCGTTCCATAATACTTTATGATTTTGGTTTAGCTCTTTAAAAAAGCCTAGTGCATGACGGTATTGTGCTTCGTCGGCTCTATCTAAGCCTATCGTAATTTGTGATAAATATGGTACTTCGCGTAATTCACTAACTATATTTTGCAGCGCAGGGCCTTCAAGTTCACTAAATAACGAAGGAAGTATTAACCCCATAGGGCGCTGCTTACTAAAAGTAAGTAGCTCTTTTTCTAGGTCTTCTATTGGTCTGTCGGCAATATTATGTAGTGTTGTAATAATGCCATTTTGATAAAAATCAGCCATGAGATGTTTGCTCCTCAGAAATACTTAAAATACTGCTAATACACGGCAACGACGTTATTTCTTCAATCCAGCCCAGCGGTGCTGGTGATTGAGAATATCGTGCTTTGTTGTGCGACAATTTAACCGGCTTTTTACTCGCCGGATTGGCAATAATAATGGCGATATTTGCGTGTTCTAACATTTGCTTATCGTTATCGCTATCACCCAGTGCTATAACCGTGAGAGGCTTTCTGAAATGATGGGTAAACTGTTTAACTAACCACTGCTGTGCAGCGCTTTTATCGGTATTTTTGGCAATATGAATGAAGCGTCCGCCAATTTTTATATCGTAGCCGAGTGCTTCAACATCGTTTACAAAGGCTGTGAGCAATTCGTCGTTGCCATACCAATAAAGAGGGTCTGAATAATCGCGAGTTTGTGCGCGCCTTGCTTGTGCATCGTTTAGCCCGGTAAGCTCTGATATTTGCTCACTCGATAAGTCACTAAACAATTTGTAATGCGCTTTATAATCCGCCTTTAAAGTATTTAAATCATTTAATAAACTCGATAACGGCTTTGCCATTGCGTAGCACCAATAAGCGCCTACTTTTTTACAACCAATTGGCTTGAGTTCAAAATAATCCTCTGGAATAAATACCGCGGCACCGTTTTCGACAATAAAAGGCTGTTGAATATTTAAATCGTTTTTAAGCTCTATAACTTCGCAAAAAGTTTTGCTGGTATTAAACACCACAGGAATATGCGCATTTTGCAGCTGCTGTAATAACTCACTGATATTATTTGTATTGTAATCGGCGTGATCGAGTAATGTGCCATCCAAATCTGTAAAAATAATAGGTTGAAGGGTGTCATCACTTGTTAGGTGCATACCGCTAATATCTCGGTTGCTATCCAGTTCAATTAACGCATTTGCTTTAGCGCTCAGTGTGTTTAAGTTCTCACGCGTAATGCGCTCAAAATGAGAAATAAAATACACCAATTGCTCGTTAGTCATGGTGCCTGAGCCTTCACCTTTTTTGGCTATTAGCTTTTGTTCTTGCTCTTGTCGCCATGTAAAAACATCACTAAAACTTGGTGCTTTTAGCATAACGGTATAATCAATTAGATTAAAAACGGCTTTGTATTCGTTTGCCAAACAGCTATTTACACAGCGGCGCCAAACGCCTTCTTTATCAAACTGTTGCTCTAACTCGTTAAGCGGCTCACTCAATGAAAACAGCGGTTGTGGCTCACTGCCCACGCACCACCCTTCTAAAATAACAATATCAACTGGCTTTTCGTTTGTTAGCCAATCACTTGTTGGCACGCAGTCGTCTTCGTATTTATTAAAACGTGGAAGCGGTACGTTTACCTCTCCTGCCAGTAAGTTAGTTATTGTGCTATTCATTAACGCTACGTCGTGAGTACCCGGTACTCCGCGAGTAGTAAAAAGAGGATGTACGTCTTTGGCAAGTTCACTACGTGCTTGTTTTGCTAAATAAAAGTCATCAATCGACAATGCAACACTGTTAAGTGGTGTGTTTTTAGAGAACCAGGTAACTAAAAAATCAGCGAGTGTTGTTTTTCCTGAGCCTTGGCATCCATTTATGGCAACAAAAATAGGAGTATTTGTTTTTTTAGATTCGAGGATGTCATGCGCAAGTGGAACAAAATATTGCTCACTCAAATATTGATACTTTAAAGGCAGTTGGTGTTTTGCTAAAAACGGGGTTATATCCACAATATTGGCCTCTGACATAGTAACTCCTTTGCATACGATGCGTTCTGGAAATTAAATGCAGATACTAGACCATTATTATTTTTGCATATTTATTAATAGGTTAAAAAAATAGCGCATTGAAAATGCGCTATTATGGTGCAATATTTTTAACTTACGTGCACTATTAACTCTCTTGAGGCTGCGCCTTAGGTAATACAAGGTTGAGCACAATGCCTAAAATAGCGCATAAACTTACGCCCTCTAAACTAAATTGGCTACCACCAATATGCATACCGCCAATACCGCACACCAAAATAAGTGCAACAATACTTAAGTTACGTGGTGCTGTTAAATCATCGCCCGACTTAACTAATGTATTTAAACCCACTACAGCAATAGAGCCAAAAAGTAGAATCATAATGCCGCCCATTACAGGTACAGGTATAGTCTGTAAGCCAGATCCCATTTTAGCAACAAAGGCTAAAATAATGGCGATAATGGCTGTCCACATCATTACTTTAGGATTGAAGTTTTTGGTAAGCATAACTGCTCCCGTTACCTCTGAGTAAGTTGTGTTAGGCGGGCCGCCAAATAATGATGCGGCAGACGTCGCAAGGC
Organism: Pseudoalteromonas sp. Z9A6; assembly: GCF_011378805.1. Taxonomy (NCBI): domain Bacteria; kingdom Pseudomonadati; phylum Pseudomonadota; class Gammaproteobacteria; order Alteromonadales; family Pseudoalteromonadaceae; genus Pseudoalteromonas; species Pseudoalteromonas sp. Z9A6. The sequence continues at coordinate 3,736 of NZ_WTKZ01000063.1, read as the reverse complement.
CATCACCAAACAAAGTACGGTGAAGCCCAGGCTTTTTCAAAAAGTCTTTATTGGTTACTTGGCTAATAGCCATCATATCGCCAATATGCTCAATTGCAGGTGCTATTGCTACAGGCACCATAAACAAAATAGCCTGCCATTTAAACTCAGGCCATGTGAAGTTTGGTACAGCAAACCACTGTGCGTTAGTTACTGCGTCAAATTGCACAACGCCCATTGCAAGCGATAAACAATAACCCGCTACAACCCCTGCCAGAATAGGTATAAGCTTAAATACGCCTTTTCCCCACACTGCAAAAATAAGCGTAACCACTAACGAGAACAACGAAATATAAATAGCGCTGTTGTAATCAATAATTTGAATACTGCCGTCGCCACTTTTACCCATCGCCATATTTACAGCAACAGGTGCAAGCGCTAAACCAATAACCATAATTACTGGGCCCACAACCACAGGCGGTAAAATTTTATGAAGCGTTGCAACGCCTTTAAATTTCACTAATAAACTTAAAAGCATATAAGCAAAGCCGGCCACCATTAAGCCGCCCATAGTGGCTGGCACGCCCCACATTTGCACAGCGGCAATAATGGGTGCAATAAAAGCAAACGATGAAGCTAAAAATATAGGCACTTGGCCTTTAGTCACTACCTGAAACAGCAAAGTACCAATGCCAGCGGTAAAAAGCGCAACATTAGGATCCAAGCCCGTTAAAAGTGGCACTAATACCAGCGCACCAAATGCTACAAACAGCATTTGCGCGCCCGTTAAAATAGTTTTTATTGAAAAGGTGTCATTATTTTGCACTTAAAGACTCCTAAACAGTACCGAATATTTTGTCGCCCGCATCGCCTAAACCAGGGATAATATAGCCCTTTTCGTTTAAGTGGCTATCTACAGAGGCTGTAAATATTTCTACGTCGGGATGTGCTGTAAGTGTTTTTTCCACACCTTCTGGTGCAGCTACTAATACAATTACTTTGATTTCTTTACAGCCTGCTTTTTTAAGCATATCGATTGTAGCAATCATTGAGCCACCTGTTGCAAGCATAGGGTCAATAACTAAGCTTAAGCGCTCATCAATATTACCAACGAGCTTTTCAAAATATGGTACTGGTTCTAGTGTTTCTTCGTTACGTTCAAGACCAACCACACTTACTTTAGCCGCCGGTAATAACTGCATAACACCGTCCATCATGCCAAGACCTGCGCGTAAAATAGGCACTACGGTAATTTTTTTACCTTTAATATGCTCTACTTTTAACTTATTGCCATCCCAGCCTGTAATTTCGTTATCTTCTAACTGTAGGTTTTTAGTTGCTTCGTAAGTTAATAAGGTTCCAACTTCAGAACATAATTCACGAAAGCTTTTAGTACTAATACCATGCGCTCGCATTAGGCCTAGTTTATGTTGAACAAGAGGGTGTGAAATAACGTGAATTGCCATGATATAAACCTACTGATACAAGAATTTGCAGTATTTTATATTAAAAAAGGTCATTTGACCTGTAGTTTTAAAGAGATTTTCATACATCGTGCCAAAATGTATTGTTTTGCTTGATATTTATGCAAGCAATCAACCCGTTGTGTTTATTAAATGTTACTCGCTAACCAGCTGTTTACTTGCTGTTGCATATAACTATTTATTTTTTGATGCTCAGGGCTCCAGCCAGCTAAAAATCGATAAAAGTCAGCCCATGCAGAAGGCCATAAAGCGAGCCAATCGTCAGCTATTTTACTTGCTGGTGCTGTAGGATGATAAGTAGTAATAGCAGCCTTTAAATTATCAAAATAATACGCAAGATACTCATCAGCGCACTCGTGTAATTGTGCATCACTTAAGCAACTGGTCATAAAATACATTACATCAATAATCCCGCAACCTGCTCCTATATATTGAAAATCATAACCGAGTATTTCATCGCGCTCATTCGCTGCAAAGTTAGCAAGTTTTGCATCGCCATGAATCAGCGTTTTATACGCACAACTTTGTAGCTGCTCATCTATTTTATGTGCAGCATTTTTAATATCGGACTTTTTATCAAGGTTATTTTTTAGTTTATTAAACTCATCTGGGCGCGTGCTTAAATGCCAGTAGTTGCCTTGCTGCCATAACCCATCAGCGGGTTTACTTAAGTTAAACGCATGAAAGTGTGCAAGCCACCTTAATATAGCTTTAACATGTTGTGGCCCTGCTTGAGTAAACCCATGTTTGGTAAAGTTTTTAAACACCAGCGCATATTCATCATCTTTATTAATTGCACCTATACATTCAATACTTTGCGCATGTACTGGTAAATACTGGCTATAAAGCTTATAAAATGTGTATTCAACACTATACGAGTGCTGCTTTCTTTTAAGCGCAAATTCGCTTTGTTTAATTTTAGGATGGTGTATATAACTGGGTATTTTAATAGCTTTAATAACACATGGCTTATCATCAAGCTGGCACTGCACAATATTGCCACACCCACTCCAAAGTGATGTAAGCGTATCGCCAATTTCAATGTGTTTAAAGTGAGGTTGTAATAAAGGAATGTAAAATGCCATGTAAACAGTTCTGCTATTTATTTTAGTAAAATTAATTTAAAACAAGATTATTTTTCGCTTAATACAAAACGAATATACATTAGCAATAAAAGTGAAAATGGTGCATTTTCAATTCAACTGTTCTTTATTGCTAATACATAATTAACTTTATTTAGGTTATTCTATTCACCCAAATCTGTATGCTTACGAGCATAGTATTTCTTTTTAAATGGATGGCTAAAATCACTATGCCACTACATATACATTAATTTTATTCATAGCATAGAAACCATGCTCGAAAACAGTAAACCGAGTGCAAATAAAATCATACGTTTAGTATTATTCTCTTCTTTGTCTGTAAAAGCTTCTGCGCTGTAAGGGAAATACATTGTTTTTGAAAATATATATGGATAAATCCAATAAAATCCCATTGAATATAAAATAAGACTCCCAATCCAATTTCCAATTCCAAATCTTTCAGCAATCAACAAGCCAGAAAACACGAACCAAATTACGGCAATCAATATAAAAATTGAATTTTTCATCACTCTTTCGAACCATTTAATGTCAGATTAGTTAAGATAGCTGTTCCAGCTTCTCTTTTTGCAATTTCTTTTTTTGTGATCGTTTTTCCAGCTTTTAATGGCCCCGTAACTATTTTACTTGCACCCAATGGGGCCATTGTAATCACAGCCCCTAACATATCACCTTGGACGATTTGATCTAAATCGCAGCAGAAACGATTGCACACCCTAGAGTACAGGGAAAATTTTAGATGGGTGTCTTGTTTATTCTAACAGCATAATTAGATCACTGGCATTTAAATGGATAATGCAAAATTAAGGATGGGTGTCTAGTTTATTTCTCATTTGGGTTGGAGAAAAATCTACTTTCCAAATGTCCAACTCGTATAAATTCCCTTGCTTATCTATGTTTAACGCTGCCGATACAGGAGTACCATCCAAATCTTTAAACATATATTCAGCGATCTCTTGACCAAGTTGACGGCTGTCATAGTTATAACCTATAGCTAAACTTCCCATTCCACCATCATTCATTGGATTGACAAGTAATTGGGAAATATCTACTTCCAACTTAGCCATCTTAAGCAGTTTAGTAATTATTACAATTTCAGTTGGATTCAAATTCCGCATAAGAGATACACATAACGAGCCTGTAGATTTACTCGTTTTTTTATTTGTTTTTTAT
>NZ_WTKZ01000062.1:6980-22340 GCF_011378805.1 Pseudoalteromonas sp. Z9A6 | reverse complement strand
ATATTTAAAATCTAAAAACGGGCAGTTACACAGAATCCGTTACAGGCTCTATAATGTTAGCTAAGCTAAAGTTCTAAAGCTTAGCTAACTTATGAAAGGTATCGAGTTAGTTACTCTTTTCGTTTGACGAATGGAGTGCTTTTTCTACATCAACACCTAAAATCAACACTCCAATATGACTATTATTATCATCTAAAACAGGAAAACTTAGCTGTACTTGAAAATGATGTGTTGATGCATCATATGTAACGCTATCAAAGTTATAGTCCTTTGACTGTTTAAATATTTTAGAAAACTTATTTTCATCTCCTTGCCAGTAATCACTTGTTAACTTACTTATTGCTATATTTTTTCCTTGGCTATCAGTCAATATAAGCTCAGTAACAACACCTTTAAACTGCGATTGCCATTTTTTAAATACCTTAGATAACGGTAAATCAAGCATAGTTAACCCATCAGCACGCCCAACGTGTTTACTTTCTTTTATCCAAAGCTGGTCTCGTTTCTTAATTTCAGGCTCACTCAAAGGAGACTCATTACTTATTTGAACTTCTTCGACTAAACTAGGTAAGTTTAATAAGGTTTTAGCGCTACTGTAGAGCCTATCAAGTATTTGCTTTTTTCACTTTTTGATAGTGAAAATGGAGCTTGCGCACAAGTATTTATATTTTCATCGAACTGCTGCATAAATTCAGGAAGGCGTTTGATAAGTGAATGCGAAGCAAATAATCCCAAAGGTACATATCTAAAAAATTCTTTTTGGTACTCGTCTTTATTAATCCCTAGCTTAGAGGCTGCTAATTCAAAATCATCTAAATCAAGTAGGATTCTATCAATCCGTTTATGGTGCATTACATTTACTATTTCTTCTAATGAATTTACTTCTACCTCAGCAATAATATTTTGAGTTTTAAACCAATTTGCTTGATAACTTCCTCTTACTGCACCATAAAGCATTTTATTTTTTGATTTATTAATGCTCTCTGGGTGAGTAAACCAGTACCAGCTTTCTAAAAAAATGGGGGATGATATACGTCCATAAGCTTTCATTTCAGGCATTAAATGGGTTGTGAAATATCCATCTAAGCGCTCTAACTTTACTTCTCTACGAGCACGTAACCATGGCAAGGTTTGTAGCTGGAAAGGAGCTCCCATTTCAAATAAAATACACTCGACTTGGTTGACTGCATTATTAGGTGCTGTGGTGGGTAAGTTTGTCCCAAACTGGAGAGGCTCAGTTAAACCTAACAAAAGAGTAAAAAGATATACGGGCATAATCCATTGCTAAATATTGTACAAATTAAAATAAGTATAGTCATGCTTATTAAAAAAGTATAAATTTTCCTTACAAAATTTTGTACCTTATCAATGGCTTCAATATTTAAACCTATGATTTATTGCTATTAACTTATAAAAAGCACGCTTAAACATTTAAATTAATGCATTTATATCTAGGGTCTGTTTATCATTGCGGATAAAAATTTGCTCACACTAGGCGCTATTTAATTGCGGCGCAAGATTTATAACCTAGTGTGCTCGATAACTGCTCCTGCGTTAATCTAATTGCTTATATCCATGTAAGAATAAGTAAAAACCTAGCAATGCTTCCGCGCCCTGCTCACGCCCCTACCCTACATCTATGTAGGCAACCAAGAGAAAATAGCGCCTAGGAAGAACCTTTTGGGGGCTGTTAATTTAACCTTGAAGGTTCAACAGACCCTAGCCTTTTTATTATTGACCTAAGGTATACCGAGTCTTCACTTAACGACTAAAAACAAAGGAACTACCCAACTCTAGCGCTTAAATTTAGTTTCTAAAATAACAGAAGATGTTGTGCGCTCCACCCCATCAAGATTTCCTATATCGTCTAACAAATGACTAAGCTGTTCTAAATTTTGAGCTTGTACTACAGCAATTAAATCAAACTCACCACTTATGGCATATAGCTGTGAAATAGCATCAATTTGCTTGAGCTCAATGTTTGTTTTAGTCGTTAATTTTTGTCTTACTTTTATAGACACATGAGCTGATACCATTTTACTAAGGTAGTCGTCACCGTAATCAACGCTGTAACCTTTAATCACACCGGTTTCTTCTAATTTGAGCATTCGGCTTTGTACTGTTGAACGAGATAAGTCAAGCATTCGCGCAAGATCAGAAATACTCGCTCTTGCATTTGTTTTTAGTACAGAAAGTAGCTTTTCATCTTGTGGAGTTATCATAATGGTAATTTTCTTCGTTATTTTGACTTTTATTTTAATCATTTTTCACAAAATAGCACTGCAATTTTCACTGCTAACCTTCGATAATGGCACCTAACAGGAATAATAACGTGTTTGCTGAAGAATAAAGGCTATATTCTTCTTTGAGTTAGCAACTAATCTTTTATCTAAGCCCATTAAATTTAGGTGTAAAAATGCAAGTAACAAGAGACTTATTTAACGACGTAATGGTACCAAACTATAACCCATCAGCAATTATCCCTGTTCGTGGTGAAGGTTCACGCGTTTGGGATCAAAATAACAATGAGTTCATTGATTTTGCCGGTGGTATTGCCGTTAACTGTTTGGGTCACTGTCATCCTGCATTAGTTAAAGCATTAAAAGAGCAAGGCGAAAAAATTTGGCATTTATCAAATGTTATGACTAATGAGCCAGCACTTCGTTTAGCTCAAAAAATGGTTGAAGCAACATTTGCTGATAAAGTTTACTTTGCAAACTCAGGCGCAGAAGCAAACGAAGCCGCGCTTAAGTTAGCTCGTCGTTATGCATTGGACGTATATGGCGTTGAAAAAACGCAAATTATTGCATTTAATAAAGGTTTTCATGGTCGCACATTCTTTACAGTAACTGTGGGCGGGCAAGCGGCTTATTCAGATGGCTTTGGTCCAAAACCTGCTGACATAGTACATTGTGATTTTAACGATATAGCGGCATTTGAAGCGCTGATCAGCAATAAAACATGTGCTGTTATGATGGAACCATTACAAGGTGAAGGCGGTATTATTTCACCAACAGATGAATTTGCTAAAAAAGTACGTGAACTTTGTACTAAACATAACGCGTTACTTATTTTTGATGAAGTACAAACGGGTGTTGGCCGCACAGGCGATTTATACGCTTATGAAGGTTTAGGGGTTGTTCCTGACATTTTAACAACGGCAAAAGCATTGGGTGGTGGTTTTCCAATTGGCGCTATGATCACTCGTACACCTATTGCTGAGCATTTAAAAATTGGTACTCACGGTTCTACTTATGGCGGAAACGCACTTGCTTGTGCTGTGGCCGAAGCGGCATTTGATACAGTAAATACACCAGACGTACTAAACGGTGTTAAAGAGCGCGAGCAATTATTCCGTGACGGATTAAACGCAATTAATGAAAAATACAACGTATTTAGCGAAGTACGTGGTAAAGGCTTATTAATTGGCGCAGTACTAAATGACAAATTTGAAGGCCGCGCACGCGACTTTTTAGTAGCCAGTGCTAATAATGGTTTGATGAATCTTGTAGCGGGTATGAATGTAATTCGTTTTACACCGTCTTTAATTATTCCGTTTGAAGATATTAAAGAAGGCTTAGCGCGCTTTGAAAAAGCCGTTAGCGACGTAGTAAACGGTTAATATAGTTTAAATTAGCACGCCTACTGGCGTGCTATTGGAGCAAGCAATAAATGCAAGTATTACGTCCTATTACTGCCAATGATTTTGACGCGCTTAAACAAATAGCGATTGAATCCGGTCATGGGTTTACCTCTTTACCTGTGGACGATACACAGCTTAAAGAAAAAATTGAACGTGCTGAAAAAAGCTTTGCCAAAAACATTAACCAGCCACTTGATGAAAGCTATTTATTTGTTTTAGAAGACAGTGAAACAGGTGACGTTATTGGCACAACCGCTATAGAAGCCGCAGTAGGTTTATCGGTGCCTTTATATCATTATCATTTGGGTAAAACAGTACACCACTCGCCTACTTTAAATGTATATAACACCGTTGATATTTTAAGCATGTGTAACGACTACACTGGTTGCTCAGAAATATGCACATTATTTTTGCGCGAAAATAGCCGTAAAGGCCTAACGGGTCGATTTTTATCTCGTTCACGCTTTTTGTTTATGGCTCAACATAGCGAGCGTTTTGCCGATACTGTTATCGCAGAAATGCGCGGTGTTAGCGACGAAGACGGTCATTCTCCTTTTTGGCAATGGCTACAAGAGCACTTTTTTAGTATCGAATTTCCACAAGCGGACCACTTAGTTGGCTTAGGCGATAAGGTGTTTATTAGCGAGTTAATGCCTAAATACCCTATTTATGTGAACTTGCTTAGTAAAAAAGCCCAAGCAGTGATTGGGCATGTGCATGAAAAAACAAAACCTGCGCTAAAACTATTAGAAAAAGAAGGTTTTGAGCACAGAGGCTACGTTGACTTATTTGATGCAGGCCCAACAGTTGAAGCAAAGCTTGGTAATATTCGCAGCATTCGCGACTCTCAAGTTTGCCCTGTTACGATTGGCGAGCTTGATCACATATCACAAAATAGCTCTGATACGCTGGCTGTATGTAATCAAGGCGTAAGTGGCTTTAGAGCAACATTTACCAAAGAAGCACATTACAATCATGCAAAACATACCCTCGTCATTAGCCAAGATGTGGCTAATGCGCTTAATTTAAGCCAAGGAGATGCAGCGCGATTTTTCCGCCTGTAAATAATTTATGAATACACACCTAATTAATAATCAGTGGCATGTGGGACTTGGTCCAGCATTTGAGTCAATCAATCCAAGTAATGGCGATGTTGTATGGCAAGGTAATGGCGCAAACGCCCAGCAAGTAGATTCTGCTATAAAAGCAGCCAGAGCTGCGCAATTACAATGGGCAGACAAACCGCTTGAAGAGCGTATCGCCATTTTAGAAAACTTCGCAGCACAATTAAAAGAACACAGCGAAGAATTTGCTACTATTATTGCACGCGAAACGGGTAAGCCATTATGGGAAACCCGCACCGAAGTGGGCGCAATGACAGGCAAAGTAGCTATATCTGTAAAAGCGTACCATGAGCGTACAGGTACAACTGAAAACCCAATGCCCGGTGCTAAAGCGTTTATTAGACACAAACCGCATGGCGTTGTGGGTATTTTTGGCCCGTATAACTTTCCGGGGCATTTACCAAACGGGCATATTGTTCCTGCAATTTTAGCCGGTAATACCGTTGTATTTAAGCCATCAGAATTGACTCCGCACGTTGCAGAATTTACCCTCTCACTTTGGTTAAAAGCAGGTTTGCCAGCGGGGGTTATTAACCTTGTCCAAGGTGAGATTGAAACAGGTAAAGCGCTTGCTTCTCATAAAGATATAGATGGCTTGTTTTTTACCGGTAGCTCAAACACAGGCCACTTATTACATAAACAGTTTGCAGGACACCCTGGCAAAATTTTAGCACTTGAAATGGGCGGCAATAATCCTCTTATTGTAAAAGATGTGAGTGATGTAAGCGCTTCTGTGCACGATATTATTCAATCAGGCTTTATTACCTCAGGCCAACGTTGTACGTGTGCACGTCGCTTATTTATTGAAAAATCAGCTAACGGCGATGCTATTTTAGAAAAGCTAATAAGCGCAACTAAAAACATAGTTGTAGACGACAGTTTTGCTACAGAGCAGCCTTTTATGGGTGCAATGATAAGCGAAAAAGCAGCACTGGGTATGGTTGCCGCGCAAAGTGAATTAGTCTCAAAAGGTGCACAAATCCTTGTTGAACTTAAGCAATTAAAACCAGGCACAGGTTTTGTAAGCCCGGGTATTATTGATGTAACAAGCATTACTGACATGCCAGATGAAGAGCATTTTGGACCGCTAATTAAAGTGTATCGTTATACCGACTTTGACAGCGCAATTATTGAAGCTAACAACACAAGCTTTGGTTTATCTGCAGGTTTACTTAGCGACAGTGAAGATGACTACACTCACTTTTTAAAGCGCATTCGTGCCGGTATTGTTAACTGGAACCGCCCTATTACGGGTGCCTCTAGTGCAGCTCCATTTGGCGGTATTGGCGCCAGTGGTAATCACAGAGCAAGTGCATACTATGCCGCCGATTATTGCGCATATCCTGTAGCATCTGTGGAGTCAGACAAAGTGAGCTTACCGCAAACCCTAGCGCCGGGCTTAGTAATTGAATAAGCAATAAAACCAAATTTTAGATTTAAGGACTTAACATGCATACTGATGTAAATACATTATTTGAGAACCTTTGGGAAAACTATTTAAACGTAACTCCATCGGCAGATAAAATTCATGACCTTTTAGGTTCAACGCAAAAAGATGACATCATTAACGATCATATTGCGCTGCGTACATTTAATATAGAAAAAGTGAGTCTTGAAAAGCTCGCCGCTCACTTTTTAGCAATTGGTTACAAAGAATGTAGTGAGTACCACTTTGAAGCTAAAAAACTTTACGCAAAACACTATGAGCATAGCGATCCTAATCAGCCAAAAGTATTTATCTCTGAACTATTAGTAGAAAAATGCTCGCCAGAGTTACAAGCCATCGTGACAGATATGGTAAGTCAAATTGACGAAAGTGCAGTTACAGCAGACAACTTTTTATATTCAGGCACGCATTGGCAAGTAAGCACCGATACTTACAAACAACTGCTAGCTGAAAGCGAATATGCAGCGTGGATGTCGGCGTGGGGCTACCGCGCCAATCACTTTACCGTAAATATTAATACGCTTGCTAAGTTTGATAACATTCATGATGTTAACCAAGCCCTAAAAGATGCTGGCTTTTCGCTTAATACGTCAGGCGGCGAAGTTAAAGGCTCACCAGAGGTGTTACTAGAGCAATCGTCAACACTTGCTGATGAATACTCTGTTACCTTTAGTGACGGTGATATGAGCATCCCTAGCTGTTTTTATGAGTTTGCTATTCGTTACCCTAAAGCCGACGGTGAGCTTTATACTGGTTTTGTTGCAGCCTCAGCTGACAAAATATTTGAAAGCACCAACGCTCGATAGCAAAACCTAAAGTACTTTATTTAAAAAGCCCGTTATGGGCTTTTTTTATGTCGGTAAGTTATGTTGATTAATTATAAAAATAACGGTTTATAATCGTTTTCTAACTTTTCAAACGACAAGTCGCCAATAAAACGACCGAAGCTCAACCAAGTTGCCAAACCGCGTAAATCTTTAAAGTGTGGTGGCACAAATTGTGGACTCTCTATTACACCTAAATCATGAAGCTGCGATATTAATCTAAAATCATCTATTGATATTTTACCTACCAGTAATAAAGGGAGTCTATCTATTCGACCAAGCTGTATTGCAACGCGTATTAAGTTATAAACCAATACAAAGCCTTTAATGTAGGCAATATCTTTTGTAAAAGGCAAACCTGTTGGCGTACTGCCTCTAAATACACGCTGCGCTAATGTGTAACTGTCATCTTTTGATAAACCCTGCGCTACGTAATCACGGTAAATATCTACAAACTCAGCACCATCAATTACCTTTGTAACAGCTTGAATACGATTTACTAATTTAGATAAACGCCTTGGGGTCGATTTTAATGTAATAATTTCGGTAAGGACCGCTAAGCCTTCTTGGGTAATAGTGGAGCTAGGTGTGCCTTTACTTAAACATGTTAAATACGGCTGTGCTAAACCATTTTGAGTGGTACCTACGTGTATCCACCCTTCGTGAACTTCTAAGATATCAAGTTCACGCTGCGAAAACTTAACATCTTGATTAAGCTTTATATTATTAGCACCTGCGGCTGCATCACTAACAATACCATCGCTAAGCATTACCTCTACGTTTATGCCTGCCATACTAGCGGTTACTTGCTCAGACAAAATACGCACTGCATCAACAGCATCAATATTTTTAGGGTCGTCAGGCAGTATGTCGGCTATAAGTAAATTTTGCAGCGGTTTATCTAGCATATTAGCTAGCTCAGAAAGTGAGGGCTCACCGGCATGAAATAAATCTTTAGGGTGACCAAATAACTCCACCGATAAGTCATGAAACTCTGGCGTTCCACGATACTCAAGCATACTTAATACTGTTTTATACTCTGTGCACATTTTTCCCATGTATTGAGCTATGGGATTTAACTGCCCCAATTGGTTAATAATGTTACGGTGCAAAGTAGAAAACGCTTGGCGTAACTCGCTAGGTACAAAACCAAGATCGCGCTGTTGATAGTATGCACGATCGATCAGTGGATTTTTTTGACATTTTTGTCTAAAAAACTCCTCTTTAGTTTGTTTATCCCAATTAATAGCATCGAGTATCCTAATTGGCGTTTGCAATGCAATTAATTGATCCGATAACTCACGAGTTTTTAGTAGTAACGCCTTGTCTATCATGCTCTAAGCTCAACAATAAATGAGTTTTGAGCATAATTTAAAAAAGCGAAATTACAAAGTAATATCACACTTTTTTAGCTATTGTTTTTAAGATGATCGACCCTCATATCTATATCGTATTAGCTTTTTAATAAAAGGTATAAAACATGAAAAACGAACTCGACAATAAACAGATTTTAGCCGTATATGAACGCATAATTCAAAAAGGTGAAATGACTGATGAAGGCAAACATTATCAGGGAGTTACTGCATATTCAGACGTAGACGGTTACACCGTATATCTACAAGGTAGCGGCGTAGAACTGCGTTTTGGTTTTCATAATACTTACCACCTTGACTACGAACATGAAAAGCATAAAGACGACTTTTTGAAAAAATTATATAACATTGCAAACGAGAGCTAATGCACCCACGAAAACTAAGACACCGCCCGACCAGTAAGCTCAATACTACTTTTATTAATCAAGTAGTAGAAGAGCTTAAAGCTAATCCAAGTAAAGTCTCTATTATTCAAGACAACCTAGAACAGTACCGTTCTCAAACTCATTTAAAGCGTGGTTTTTTACTGGCTATAGAGCGCTTTGATTGGGTATTTGAAGCAAGCAAAGATATTGATTTCATTTGCCAGCAAATTTTAGCTGATGACTACATTGGCAATAGACTAAGACGTTACCCCCTACTTTTTAAAGGCGTTATTAATAATGCCTGACCTTCAATACCAACCGCTTTAAAACGATAAAACCACAAATTTTACTCTCTATATAAATTTATTAGAGCACTAAGCAATTGCAGGTTTAGTGCGCTTTTGTATCAAAATAATACTATTAGTACTCTAACTATTATTGCTCTAATGGTTTTTTGACATTTTATTCATTTATTGCTGTAAACAAATCATTACTATTATTTAATTTCAAAATTAAATTCACAAGCCCTTGTTTTAAATAAAATAAAACAAAGTAAAACCTTATCTTCTTTATCGCATTAGTTTCGCTTTTATTAATGATTAATCTACATTTTGGCATCTAGATATTTACTTCAGCCTTGAATTGTTAGAGCTATTACCTTAAGCTTATCTTTATTGAACGTTCAATTAATAAAAATTATGCCTAAAGTCGGAATGGAACCTGTCAGACGTCAGCAGCTAATTGACGCGACTATAGAGTCAGTTGCAACTAATGGACTACAAGGCACAACTATAAACAGCATTAGTAAAAATGCCGGTTTATCGTCAGGCATTATTAGTCATTATTTTGGTGGTAAGCAGGGGTTAATTGAAGCCACTGTTAGATACTTACTAACAAGCTTAAAACAAGGCTTGATAAGTAAAGTAAATAACCAAACGAATGCCATTGAACGTTTAATGATTATTATCGAAGCCAACTTTGCGCTTGTACAACAGCGTAATGATACAACCCGAACGTGGTTAAGTTTTTGGGCGCAATCGATGCATGATGAAGAATTACACAGACTACAAAACGTAAACAGTAAACGCTTGCAAAGTAATTTAGCATTTTCTTTTAAGCAATTAATGCCTATTGAGCAAGCAAAGCAAGCTGCAGAACTTAGCGCCGCGATGATCGATGGCCTATGGTTAAGAGCAGTACTGAGTAAATCAGACAATAATCAGTTTAAACACAGTGAAAAGTTAGCAAAAAGCTATGTACTTTCACTTATCAAGCAATATGGAGCCTAGCGTGACTACACCTGTCTATCAAAATTTCATTAACGGCCATTTTCTAGCAAACCAGAGCGGCAAAACATTTGATGTAACAAACCCAGCAACGGGTGAGGTTATTTACGCAGTAGAAATTGCCGACGAATTTATTCAAAACGCAGCCATTGCCAGTGCTAAGCAAGGTTTTGCGCAGTGGTCAGCAATGACACCTATTGAACGTAGTCGTATTTTATTAAAAGCAGTGGCTATTTTACGCGAGCGCAACGATGAGTTAGCACTTGTAGAAGTACTCGACACGGGTAAACCAATGCAAGAAGCAAATTGTGTTGATATTGAAACCGGCGCTGATGTAATTGAATACTTTGCAGGTCTTGCGCCAGCACAAGTAGGCCAACAACAAATGGTTGGTGATGACTTTTACTACACACGCAAAGAGCCATTAGGTATTTGTGCGGGTATTGGTGCATGGAACTACCCACTACAAATTGCATGTTGGAAGTCGGGCCCTGCCCTTGCAGCTGGTAATGCATTTATATTCAAACCATCTGAAGAAACACCACTTGGCGCTATTAAACTTGCAGAAGTGTTTGTTGAAGCTGGTGTGCCTGCAGGTGTGTTTAATGTTGTTCAAGGCGCGGGCGATGTAGGCCAGTGGCTAACGCAGCATAGCGATATTGATAAAGTATCGTTTACGGGTGAAGTGGGCACAGGTAAAAAAGTAGTAGCAAGTGCTGCCGGTACATTAAAAGATGTCACGATGGAACTTGGTGGCAAATCTCCGCTATTAGTATTTGATGATGCCAACATTGAGCAAGCAGTTAGCGCTGCTATGTTAGGTAACTTTTATACGCAAGGCGAAATTTGTACTAACTGTACACGTATTTACGTTCATAAAAATGTATATCAGCAGTTTATTGATGAGCTTAAAGCGCGCACTGAGAAAAATATTATTGCTGGCGACCCACAAGATTTAAATACTAACTTTGGCGCACTTATCTCTAAAAAGCACCAAGAACTAGTGATGAGCTACGTTAATAAAGGCATCGAAGAAGGTGCAACTCTATTAACTGGTGGTACAACGCTTTCACCTGAATCTGCACCTAATGGCTATTTTGTAGCACCAACTGTGTTCATTGATTGCAACGACGATATGACAATCGTTAAAGAAGAAATATTTGGCCCTGTAATGAGCGTGCTTGTTTTTGACGACGAAGACGATGTTATTGCACGCGCTAACGCAACCCACCTAGGCTTGGCCGCAGGCGTATTTACTAGCGATATTAAACGTGCGCACCGCGTTATTCATAAGTTACAAGCTGGTATTTGTTGGATTAATGCATACGGTAACTCACCTGCTGAAATGCCAGTTGGCGGTTATAAACAATCGGGCATTGGCCGTGAAAATGGTATACAAACTCTTGATCAATACACGCAAACTAAGTCTATTTATGTTGGTATGGCCGACATAGAAAGCCCATTTTAAGGCGCCTTACTATGAGTAATCATTACGACTATATTATTGTTGGCGCGGGTTCGGCGGGCTGTGTTTTAGCAAACCGCTTATCTGAAGATTCAAGTAACCGCGTGTTACTACTAGAAACTGGCGGTAGCGATAAAAGTATTTTTATAAAAATGCCAACCGCGTTATCTATTCCTATGAATAGTGACAAATACGCATGGCAGTTTCATACCCAGCCCGAGCCTCATTTAGATAACCGTGAAATGCATTGTCCTCGAGGCAAAGTATTAGGCGGCTCGTCATCTATCAACGGCATGGTATACGTACGTGGCCATGCAAAAGATTTTGACGAATGGCAGCAACACGGTGCAAACGGCTGGGATTACCAATCGTGTTTACCGTATTTTCAAAAAGCAGAAAGCTTTTATCTTGGTGAAAATACTTACCGTGGTGGCAAAGGCCCGCTTGGCGTTAATAACGGCAACGAAATGAAAAACCCGCTTTACCGCACCTTTATCAAAGCAGGTGTACAAGCCGGTTACGCGTCTACAGATGATTATAATGCATCGCAGCAAGAGGGTTTTGGCCCAATGCACATGACTGTAAAAGACGGCGTGCGCAGCTCTGCTTCGCGTGAGTATTTAGACCCTGTTAAATCGCGTAGTAATTTAACAATTATTACAGGTGCACTAGCACAGCGCGTGATTTTAGATGGTAAAAAAGCCACAGGCATTGAATACAAAGTAAATGGCGACGTTAAAACAGCACATGCTGCAAAAGACGTAATATTAAGTGCAGGCCCAATCGGCTCTCCACATATTTTACAACTCTCTGGTATTGGTGATACTCAATCGCTTGAAAAAGCAGGCGTTGAAGTACAGCATCATCTACCAGGTGTAGGTCAAAACTTACAAGATCATCTTGAGTTTTACTTTCAATACAAGTGTAAGCAACCTATCACGCTTAACGGCAAACTAGGCATTGTTTCAAAAGGGTTGATTGGTGCGCGCTGGTTATTAACGCGTTCGGGTTTAGGTGCAACGAATCATTTTGAATCGTGTGCGTTTATTCGCTCAAAACCAGGTGTTGAATGGCCAGATATTCAATATCACTTTTTACCAGCGGCTATGCGTTACGATGGTAGAAGTGCATTTGCAGGTCATGGTTTTCAGGTACATGTGGGTCATAACAAACCAAAAAGTCGCGGTAGTGTCACTATTGCTTCTGCGAACCCTGAGCAACCACCAACCATTTTATTTAATTACCTTGAACACCAAGACGATATTGAAGGCTTTAGAGCGTGCGTTCGCTTAACACGCGACATAATCGAACAAAGTGCCTTTGATGAATACCGCGATGAAGAAATTCAACCAGGTAAACATATTCAAACAGATGAAGAAATAGATGCCTTTGTACGCCAAGCCGTAGAAAGTGCCTACCACCCTTCTTGCTCATGCAAAATGGGTGAAGATGATATGGCCGTTGTTAATTCAAATACGCAAGTACATGGTATTGAAGGACTACGTGTTGTTGACTCATCTATATTCCCAACAGTTCCTAACGGAAACTTAAATGCGCCTACTATTATGGTTGCTGAAAAAGCAGCTGACATAATTTTAGGTAAAGAACCATTACAGAAATCGGATGTGAATGTTGCCATAACAACAGATTGGCAAGAAACACAACGTAGCTCGGAGATCTAATTTTAGCCACATGCTCAGGTTTAGCCTCGTAGGGCTAAACCGTTGCGTGCCTTGCAGTGGCACACGATGTAAATAGGTTACGTTGTGTTAATGCGAGAATAAAACAATAAAATACGGAGTGCTTATGAATTATTTTTATTCATTATTGGAGGGTAACAATGACTATTTGGCTTAATGCAGGCATCATTTTTACCTTACTTGCTATTATCACTATTTTAATTAAATGGGGTAATGTTCGCGTAGTAGGTGTAACACCAGTTAGAACCTTTACGTTTATAGCAATACTATTTACTTCTGGCCTTGATGTTGGCCTAATTATGTTTCCTTTAACTGAGTTTGCAGGTTATGCAGACATAAAAGCAAGCCCAGAATACGCGTTTGCAAATCCACTGGCTATTGAGTTTGGCTACTGGGGATTTTTGATCTGGGGATTTTACTTTCTTACGTGCTTTTATTTCTGTGTAATAGAACCTAAAGTGAAATTTTTCGAAATTCCTTGGGTTAAATTTATCAATAACGTTGTAATTATTGGTACATGTGCATTTACCGCTTATTTACTGCTTACAAACCTACCATGGTATTTACCCGTATTAGGCGATGGAACAAGTATAGTTTCTGAGTTTTATTTAATTGTATTCGCGGCTATTTGTTTTGCTGTGTACTCAAGTACTGACATTAAATATGTACGTATTTTAAGTATCTCTACTACGTGGTTATTCTTAGCCTTAATCGCCTTTATGTGGGCTGGCGCATTTGTAATAGGTGATAGTCAAATGTCAGCATTTACAGATAACTTAGGTTCTATTGGTACTTACTTTGCAAACATTAATGAATTTGTTTTACCGCTTAATGATTACCATGAGTTTTACTTATTCTGGTGGTTTGCGTGGAGCATAATGATTGGTCAATTTACATCACGCTTTGTTGGTGGACTTAAAACATACCAAGTATTAGCTGCAATGTTGATTTTCCCTTCTATTCCTATTGCGATTTGGTTTAGCGTACTTTATCACTACCATGAAGCGGGCATCCCAACTCAAGGTATTAAAAACTTCGCTATGGTATTTGTAGGTATTGTATTTGTAATTAACTCACTTGATTCGTTAGTGCGTTTATATACAGATAACCTAAACTTTACCGTAAAGCGTTTTGGCAAAATGAAATACATAATCGGAAATGTTGTTGCTCTATCATTACTTACACTATTGTTTAAATTAGAATTTTTACAAATTCAGTGGGTAGGCGCATTAGTTATTGGCTTGTTCTTTATCTGTGCAGCTTTTATTGGTTACAGTAAATTTAAAACAGTAACGAATATAGATAGCTCACCAAAAGCAAACGCAATTGATTACACAAAAATAGACACAGTACACTAGAGATTAATAATGAATAACAAACTAAAACAACTTGTAGTAGCACTACCATTTGCACTTTTATCAACAACTGCAGCAGCTGATTGGTCAACAACAATCAC
The DNA here is from genome assembly GCF_011378805.1 of Pseudoalteromonas sp. Z9A6. Lineage (NCBI taxonomy): Bacteria > Pseudomonadati > Pseudomonadota > Gammaproteobacteria > Alteromonadales > Pseudoalteromonadaceae > Pseudoalteromonas > Pseudoalteromonas sp. Z9A6. The sequence goes on along the minus strand of NZ_WTKZ01000062.1, from coordinate 7,657 downwards.
TGCGGCGTCTGACTACACTTTTAATGGTGTAACACAGACCGATAGCGACCCTGCAATTCAAGGCAGCTTAGATTATGCCTTTGATAGTGGTGTTTACGCTGGTGTTTGGGCTTCAAACGTAGATTTTGGTGACGACACTGATTTTGAGCTTGATGCTTACTTAGGTAAATATGTACAACTTGATGAGCAATTTAGCGTTGATTACGGTATTGCTTATTACACTTATCAAGGTAATAACAGTGACGGTAACTACGCTGAAGCTTACACTAAGTTTGGTTATGCAAGTGAATACGGCCAAACTGAGCTTAACTTTTGGTATAGCTGGGATTACTTTGGAACAGGTGCGGGTCATGTAATTTCAATGGTTGCTCACACTTATGAACTAGCTCCAAATCACGCACTACGTGCAAGTTTTGATATTTCAAACTCACTTGATGGTGAAAAGTGGGCTTGGGATACAAACCAGAAAAAATCGTACAAGCACTACCGCCTAGCTTATCAAACAAGCTACGAAGGTTTTGGTATTGAAGTGGCTGCTGAAAACACTAGCTTAGATTACGATTATGCTGATGAGCGTATTGTACTTGCTGTTTCACGCACATTTGATCTTTAATACAATAATTACTTATTAAACAAAAAATGCCACTCTATTTAGAGTGGCATTTTTATTTGTAAAA